>JAUIIF010000025.1 GCA_030431945.1 Bacteroidia bacterium
ATGTGGACGGGTAGCGACAGCGTAACGTTGAAGGACCGTCGTTGGACTCTGGTTTGTCTCTCAAGGGAAAGGATTTTGGCGGAGGTTCCGTATTGGAAAAGCAGGTTTGCGGGCGGTAACTTAGGTTTCGGTTCTCCATCGGAAGACAAGACAAAGCCGCTTACCGAATCAAGCTGAACTGTCCGTCTTCCTTCACCTCCGCACCGTTGAGGCGATACTTGGCCACGTACAGGTAGGTGCCCATGTTCTGCGGCGTACCGTTTTTGGTACCGTCCCAATTTTCTTGTGGGTCGCTGGATTCGAAAACTTTCTGGCCCCAACGGTTGAAGATCAGCAAGGTATAATTTGTCACTGTTCCGGGAGAAGCAAAAATTTTAAAAATGTCGTTCGTTCCGTCTCCGTTTGGAGTGATCACGCCGGGAAATTCAGCTTCTCCCCTTTCGTAATTCAGGTTTATTGATACCGGAACCGGACAGTCCGTGCCCGCAACGGTAACCGTTGCCGAATACGCAAGATTTGTCCCGTCTTCATTAGGAACGTCGACGGTGATGCTCGTCCCGCTCCCCGTACCGGGGTTGTAATTACCCGACCACTGAATGTCCACCTCAAGACCATTGGGGATGCCTTCCAGGGTGAGGGTTACCTGGCTCCCGGCAAAAACGGTGGAGGGAAGCACATCACCCATACCGTTCGTCGCCACTATCGACAAGCCGGGTATTTCTTCGTCGATAACCTCTACCGTGACCTCCGCAGTTGCACTGGTGCCACAGCCTCCGGGCCCCTCAGTGAAGGTTACGGTGTACGTTGATTGGACCAAGGGATTAACGGTTATTTCGATTCCTTCGCCGAGGAATTCGCCGTTGTCATCTGTCCACACAAAAGTCCCCTGAGCAGCGCTACTCAACTGGGCCCGTAGGGTAGCAGCGTTATCGCTCAGGCAAACATTGCCCGGTCCGAAAGCCTCCAGCATGGGGTCATCGAGCACCGTCAGGCGCAGGGTGACCACGCTGTCGCACCCCAGAAAAGAAGGGATAGTGACCATCGTTTCGCCGGTGGTGGTGAACTGATTAGTACCGATGTTGTAAACATCGCCCGCACAGATGGTATCAACAACCGTTACCGGAGCAGGAGCAACGCTGATGATTTTGGTATCGGAGATCACCCGGCAGTTTCTGTTGGCCAGGTTGCCGGGGCTGCCAGCCAGCAGGTAGCGATAATTATAGGCACCGCCAATTTGGCCGCTGTGCTCGTAGGTCATGGCGGTGGCTCCGGGGATATCCTGCCAGGTGCGTCCACCGTCGGAGCTTTCCTGCCACTGAATGGCGGGGGTGCTGAATTGCTCTCCGGAAATTTCGGCGATAAGCGTAATGGGTTCGCCATTGGTACATTCATCGTTTCCTCCATCGGTGGCGATACTGGCGGAAGGGCCGCAAACGCGGAAGGTGATGTTGTCGAGCGCCAGGTCATTACCGTTTCCTCCCGGGGCATTATTATTCAGGGCCAACAAGACGGAAGTCTGGCCGGGCTCAGTCGTGAAGGTAAAGCCGTAGGTATTCCAGGTCTCCGTCTCACCGATGGGGCCGGTGGTGAACTGTACGTTGCCGTCGATAGAAAAGCTCACGTTGGGCAGTAATTGGTTAACGCCACGCCTGAGCATATTGCGCACGTCGGCCGTGAACTGGTAGACAGTATTCTCGCAGAGATTTTCTACTTCCTGTTCATAAAACTTACCCGGGGTAAAGTTTGCGTTGACGACCATGAAGTAGCCATTGGGGTCGCTGCTGTTGTCTGAAAAACCAGACCAGGTCGTGAAGAGGCCGGCCCAACTGGCCGTATTGTTCGTGATGGTATAAAAACCGTCTTCGGGCGGGGGATTGGGTTGGTAAGTATAGCCAGGGGCGATACCGGGGTCGGTGAGTAAAACATTGGCCGTGCCGCTACCGAAGTCGCCCTCCGTGAATATGTTTTCGCCCAGGTTACCGGTGCATTGTTGGGAAAAAGCCGCAGCCGTAATCAGGCAGGTGCAGGTCAGTAGTAGTATCCTTAAGTTCATGGGGGGTAAAATCAGAGGTAGAAGAGGACTGTAAGTTACGCCTCCGGCCCAGGGTGTACAATAACGTTTGCCTGCCCTATTCCACAGGGTCAAGATTAAGCATACGTAAAGACACTGTAAACGTGCAAGTTACGCAGGAGCACTTTCCACACAAGGAAGGTGGACAATTGTGCACAACCCGGCCGTTATCCACAGCCTTGCACCGGCGGCCGCGCCCAACCGCTACTTTATCCACATTTCCACATTTTTCCCCGACCGCTCTCCACGGTGAACTGACACCGTGAGGTCATAAATCCCCAGCCGCCTGCGAAAAAGTTATTCTGTTGACAATGCATCTGCCCGTTGTGGATAATTTTGCGATTCCGCATCAATCAAGGCTTTAGGCTGTTAGGAAATCGTGGAGAACCTACCCCAAAATGGGCAGAATGACAAGAACGAACGTTTGGCCTTCTTTTTCTCCCCGTTTCCACAGCCCTAATGACGATAAAAGGATTTAAATTTTAAAAAAGTATTAATAACTATTAAGAGATGGCGAAAACGGAAAACCTGCTGGAGAACGAACCGGCGCAACCACCGCAAGGCTATCACCGGGCCATTAAAATCTGGTTGATCATCGGCCTCATCATGGTCGTAGGGCAGGTGGTGATTGGAGGGATTACCCGGCTGACGGAATCTGGACTCTCCATTACGGAATGGGAGCCGCTGACCGGTGCCATGCCGCCCCTGAACGCTGCGGACTGGCAGGTGGAATTCGAGAAGTACCAGGCCAGCCCGCAGTACGAGAAAATCTTTGCCGACATCTCGATGGATGATTTCAAGTTCATTTACTTCTGGGAATGGTTCCACCGGCAATGGGCACGCTTCATGGGGTTGGTCTTTGCCGTGGGCTTTGTTTATTTCTGGCGTAAGGGCTGGATTGATCCTCCCCTGATGCGCCGATTGGGCATTGTGGTGCTCCTGGCGGCCCTGGCGGCCAGCTTCGGCTGGATCATGGTGGCCAGTGGGCTGATTGACCGCCCGTGGGTAAATGCTTATAAGCTGACGCTACACTTAAGTTTGGGAATTATTCTCTTTTCCTACCTTTTGTGGACAACGCTCAAAGTAGTGCAGCCAGTTATCCCCAGTTATCCACAAAATGGCGTGGAAAAGTGGCGCTGGCCACTCAATATTGTGCTGGGCGTTCAACTTATTCTGGGCGGCATCATGAGCGGGGCTAAAGCCGCCCTGCCGTACCCTACCTGGCCGGATATGAACGGTCGGTTCCTTCCCGAGCCATTACTGGATGGAAAAATGTGGACTGTGGAAAACATGGTGTATTACGAGGCCAGCCTGTTCCAACCCGCCTTAATTCAGTTCTTGCACCGAATGACGGCTTATCTGCTGATAATCATAGTTTTAGCCTACTTATACCAAGCCTTTAAAAAGGTTCGGCACCCATTGTTAGTAAAAACTAATACCCTGTTGATAATTATGTTGATAATCCAGGCTACGCTTGGAATCGCTACGGTGGTCAGCAGTATCGGGCAGGTGCCGGTGGGGCTCGGTGTAGCGCATCAGTTTGGGGCTATTCTCCTCGTCGGGGTGGTCGTTTACTGGAATTATATCCTGCGGCCAACTCACTTGTTGAAACCTGTGGATAAAATGGTGGAAAAAGCCACTAAATAAATTTGCGAATGTTAAGATCAGGTCTTATGGCGCGAATTTTCGCCTGTATTTTGCCTTTATTTTATCTGTACGCAAATTGTGTGTTAACCTGCTTTTAGCCCCCTAACATTGTCTTTACGCTTAAGCTCCTGCCGACCCTTTTTCCAACTTTTTTCCCTGCACGTAATAGCCCAGAAGAAAGATAAGCAGCAAAAAATGGAGGAGCATCGCCCGCTGATCGGCGTTGTAGGCTGCCTGAATGATCGTCATGCCGAAGTGGAACCCCGCCAGGCTCAGGGTCAGCAGGCGGACGAGTTCTTTATTCTGTTGCTTGAAGTAGGCCAGTAAGGACATGCCGGCCAGGAAGCAGGCCGCCAAACCGTACATTTTCATGACCATCGTGTAACTCTCTCCGCTGCCGGCGGCAAAGCCCGGAACCAACTCGGCGGCCCCGGGGTGAAACATAAACAGCAACCCTGCGGCAGCTTCAATCAGGGTGTGGAGGAGTAAGATCATGGTATCCTGGCTATTTGATTAAGTATATTACTTGCAACGACTACCTTGTCTGATCAGTTTTCTGCTGCTTAAGATCAACCGTTAAATATGTCTGCTACTTCCTGGTCCCGTGCCCTTCTTTGGTCCCTGATTGCCGCTGCCTTTATCGGTCCGGGCACCGTGACCACGGCCGCCCGTGCGGGAAGTGAAGGCGGGTGGTGGTACGGCCCCATTGTTTTGCTGGCGATGGTCGCGGGTTTTCTGCTCATGGAAATGGCCGCCAGGATCACCCTGCTGAGTGGGCAAACCCTCGGGCAGATTCTGGGTACCCGGCGTCGCTGGCTGGCCATTCTTTGTTTTATTGCCGTGTTGCTGGGCTGTGTCGCCTACCAGGCGGGCAATTTGCTGGGGGCCCTGGGGGGCATGCAGCTGCTGGTGGAGCTTCCGCGGTGGTCCGTTTTGTTGCTCGGCCTGTTGGCAGGTACCGTCTTGTGGCCGGGGGAAACGACCTGGATTGCCCGCGCCCTGGCCGGAGTGGTGACGTTGATGGCCCTTGTTTTTTTAGTCGCTGCGGTGCAACTGATCAGCAGTGGAGCTTCCCTGGTGGGGAACGAAGCGGTGACGACCGGTACCATCGTGGGATTACTCGGTACAACGATTGTTCCCTACAATTTTTTTCTGGCCGCAGGGCTGGGGCAGGGGCAAACGGTGGGAGATATGCGCCGGGGGTTAGGATTCTCTTTTCTGGTGGGGGGGCTGATAACGCTGGGGATTGTTTTGGTAGGAAGCGTCGCCACCAGTTTCACGTCTTTTGCGGATTTGGCGCGGACGCTGGAGGCAGTGCTGGGCAATTCGAGCAAACTGGTCCTGGGCTTCGGGCTCTTTGCGGCGGGCTTCAGCTCGGCGGTGACGGCGCCGTTGGCGGCGGCGATTGCGGGACGGGAACTGCTCGTCCGCGAACCGACGAAGGTTGCCGTCGTGAAAAAATCCTGGTTTCGCCTCATTTGGGGCGGGGTGCTGCTGATCGGCGTGCTGGTTGCCCTGCTGGAGCTGGACATCATTACCGTGATCCTGGCCGCCCAGGTCGCCAATGGTTTGCTGCTGCCCCTGGTGGCAGCGATCGTGCTGGTGTACGCCAACGACCGGGCGCTGCTGGGGAATCAGGTAAATGCGCACTGGCAGAACGTGGCGGGGTTGCTGATGGCAGCTTTTTTAGCTTACAAGAGCTTTACCCTTCTGTTGGGAAAAATACTGTCTCCACCCGGTGCCGGCTTCTGGGGGGAATGGCTGGCCATTTTGTACGCTGTCTGCCTGATTTGGTTGATGTACAAAAGGCGTTAAGAAGGCCACGGTAACGGGGGAACGCAGTAAACCGCCCGTTGCCCTTCCCCTGCACCCGCGTCCGCGCCCCCAAAGCCGTCATGCCCCGACAAAACCCCGCATTCCTCCTGAAATTTTAACGCCCGGTCCACCGTTCTCCTACAACAATACTACAGTTGTAATCTTTTCCTTATTTTGTAGTCCTTTTCTCGGTGTTTAGTAAGCTTTATTGTTATGCCCCAATCCAATCATTACGACCAGTTGATTCAGAAGCTTGACGGCTTTACCCGCAAATATTACATCAATGCGGTAATCCGTGGCTTACTGTACACAACTGGTTTGGTCCTGGCACTTTTTCTGGCCGTCAGCCTGCTGGAAAGCCAGTTCTACTTTGCCACGGGCACCCGTAAACTGATGTTTTACGGTTTTCTCGGTCTCAGTCTGGTAGCCTTTGGCAGCTGGGTGGTTTTACCGTTGAGCCGTTACTTCCGTCTCGGCCAGGTCATCAGCCACGAAAAAGCGGCCGAGATGATCGGCAGCCACTTCAGTAACGTAAAGGACAAACTGCTCAACGTATTGCAGCTGCGCCAACAAGCAAGTGCTGCGGGAGACACCAGTCTGCTGCTGGCCTCCATTGATCAGAAAGCTTCCGAGATCAGCCCGGTCCCTTTCCCGGCAGCCATCGACCTGAGTAAAAATCGCCAGTACCTGAAGTACGCCCTGCCGCCGCTCCTGTTGCTGATCGTGATTCTTTTTGCCGCACCAAGCCTGATTACGGAGGGGACGAACCGTCTGCTCCGGAACAATGTCGCTTTTGAAAAGCCCGCTCCCTTCTCTTTTGTGCTGGAGGAAGCGGATGACCTGGAAGTCATTCAGTACGGCGATTTTCCGCTGACCGTAAAGGTGGTAGGGGAAGTTTTGCCCGCTGAGGCCTACATCGAAGTGGATGGGTACCGCTACCGCCTGCAAAAGGAAAATGCCAACACCTTCAGCTACCAGTTCAGTAACGTACAGGAGGATACCGAATTCAAACTTTCCACGGCGGAAGTGGAAAGCGAAGACTATACGCTGGCCGTTCTCGCCAAGCCAAACATCGCTTCCTTTACGGTGGAACTGGATTACCCCGACTATCTGGGACGGAGAGATGAGCAGCTGGCCAATATCGGCGACCTCACGGTGCCGGCAGGAACCCGGCTAAAGTGGTCCTTTGACACTGAAAACACCGATAACATCGACCTGCGCTTCAGCAACGAAAATGAAACAGCTGCGCTGCGTCGTGATGGCTCTAACCTGTACAGCTTCGAAAAAAGAGCCCTGAAGAATGATCGCTACACCCTCTTCATCGGGAACGAACGCCTGCCGCTGGCGGACTCCGTCAGCTACAGCTTGTCCGTCATCCCTGATCTTTACCCACAAATTACGGTAGAGAGTTTTGCAGACAGCACGGACGAAAAGCTGCTGTTTTTTGTCGGCGAAGCATCGGATGACCATGGCCTGAGCAAGCTCAATTTCGTGTACCGCGTGAAGAACGGAGAAACGGGTGCTGAAGGCGAGGAAATCCGCGTGCCCATCAGTGGTCCGGCCGGTAAGCAAACCCGCTACGATTACGTGTGGGACCTTACCACCGACCTGAACCTGCAAGCCGGAGATGAACTGACCTACTACTTCGAAGTCTACGATAATGATCGCGTGAATGGTGCCAAGTCCGCCCGCACCGGAGTCATGGCCTTCCGCAGCCCCAGCGAAGAGGAGCTGAAGGAAAAGGCTGATCAGAACGACAGTAAAGTAAAAGAGGAACTGAAAAAAGCCCTCGAAGCAACGAAAGAGTTGCAGGAAGACACAAAAGCGCTGCGCGAGAAAATGCTCCAGGAAAAGGAACTGGATTGGAAGATGCGCAAGGAGCTGGAAAAACTGGCGGAGCGCCAGCAAGAGGTACAAAAGCAAATCAACGAAGCCCAGCAGGCCTTCGAGGAAAATATGCAGCAGGAAAAGAGCCAGGACGAGCAAATCCTGGAAAAGCAGGAAAAGCTGCAGGAAATGTTCCAGGAATCCCTCAACGAAGAAATGCAGGAATTGATGGAGCAGATCCAGGAACTGTTGGAGGAACTCAACAAAGAAGAGGCCCTCGAGAAGATGGAGGAAATGGAGCTTGATGACGAACAGACGGAAGCAGAGCTGGATCGTATGCTCGAACTCTTCAAGCAGCTTGAGGTAGAGAAAGAAATGCAGGAGCAAATCGATAAACTCGAGGAGCTGGCCAAGGAACAGGAGGAACTGGCGGAAGAAACACAAAAACAGGAGAAGCCGCAGGAAGAACTCGAGCAGAAGCAAGAGGAAATCAAGGAGGAATTCGAGAAGCTCCAGGAGGAGATGAAGGAAACCGAAGAGAAAAATGCGGAGCTGGAGAAGCCCATGGGTATGGAAAACGACCCCGAAAAACAGGAGGAAGTCAAGCAAGACATGGAGGGCGCCCAGGAAGACATGAAGCAGCAGGAAAATGAGGCTGCTTCC
Source organism: Bacteroidia bacterium (assembly GCA_030431945.1). GTDB lineage: Bacteria > Bacteroidota > Bacteroidia > Chitinophagales > Saprospiraceae > Neolewinella. The sequence continues at coordinate 8,024 of JAUIIF010000025.1, forward strand.
GAAAAGCAAAAGAAGGCCAGCCAAAAGATGAAGGAAATGGCCGAAGCTATGTCCGGCGCCATGCAGAGCATGCAGCAGGAAGGCATGGAAGAAGATATCGATGCCCTGCGCCAGCTACTCGAAAACATCGTTGACCTCAGTTTCGATCAGGAAGAGGTAATGGATCAACTCAACATTACGACCGTCAATACCCCCCGCTACGTAGAGCTGGTCCAGGAGCAATTCCAGATCAATAACGATTTCGAACTGGTTCGTGATAGCCTGCAGGCCCTGGCCAAACGAAACTTCCAGATTGAAACCTTCATTACCGAGAAGGTGACGGAAATTAAGGGGAACTTACAAGGAACCGTCGGAGAACTGGAGGAACGGCGGACGCCGCAGGCGGCAGCCATTCAGCAACGCGCCATGACGGGGCTAAACGACCTGGCCCTCATGCTCAGTGAGAGCATGGAGAATATGCAACAGCAAATGGCCGGTATGATGGCAGGGGATCAGCAGTGTGAAAACCCCGGCAACGGAAAGGGAAATAAGCCCGGTAAGCCAAGCGATAACCCCGGATCTGAAAGCCAACGCAGCCTGAATGATGCCATGGAAGGCATGAAGGAAGGGTTGGAAAAAGGTAAAGGGGAAGGCGGTTCGGCAAAGGAATTTGCCGAAATGGCGGCTCGGCAGGCTGCTCTCCGTAAAGCACTTGAGGCAAAGCAAAAAGCCAAGCAGCAAGGAGGAGAAGGCATTGACCCGGAGCTGCAGGAGCTGATCGACCAAATGAACGACGCGGAGGAGGATTTGGTGAACAAGCGCCTGACCAACGAAATGATGACGCGGCAGCAGGAAATCCTGAACAAAATGCTCGACCACGAAAGGGCCGAGCGCCAACAGGAAATGGAGGAGAAAAGGAAATCGGAAACCGCCCAGCAGCGCCGCAAGGAACTACCACCCAGCCTGGAGGAATACATGAAGAAGCGGAAAGCAGAAATAGAAATGTTTCAACGCGTTACCCCCGAACTGAATCCTTACTTCCAGGGGCTGGTTGATGAGTACTTCCGGTCACTCCGTAGCGATAAATAGTCTGCTCAAACCGCAGGGAGGCCGGGCGGCTAAGGGTACCGGGAGCGCCGGTGAAAAGTTGCCACGTCCCGTTGAGACGGGGATAAATTGGCTGCCTGAAAAGGCCGCCAGTAACCGTAGGAAAATTTATTCCCATTTTCGGAGGCCGCCAGATTTGTTTTTGTGACTACCGAACCTTATTATTGTTTTTACGTATTCATAGTGTTAGCGATTGTGACGCATTCTTTTTTTAGCGTCTATACCTTGTAAGCCAACCGGTTACAACCTTTTTTGGTGGTCATGGTGTTTTATTAAATAAAAGTCTTCCCCTTGTCCTCTGTCAGAACTCAAACAGCTCAAACGTACATGCTTAAGCTAGCTTCCGATCCAAACAATATTGCCAAGGTGGAAGGTTACGTCAGCCAAATAGCTGATCGCTACCAACTTGACCAGGAAAAGCACGCTAATCTGTTGATTAGCCTGACCGAGGCCGTTAACAACGCAATTATTCACGGTAATAAGCAAGACCGGACCAAAACGGTAAGCATTCGCTTAGCGCAAACGCGTACCGGCCTCGCCGTACGGGTCACTGACCAGGGGCGTGGTTTTAACTACGATAAGTTGCCGGATCCCACTTCTCCGGAGCGCCTCTGTGAATGTGGTGGGCGTGGTGTTTTTCTGATGAACCAGCTCTGTGATAAGCTGCGCTACATTAACGGCGGCACGACCGTAGAAATGCAATTTCGCCTAAAATAGTGGATGCTGAAATTTTGTTCCACCTCGAAACAGGAGGAACCCCTCTGCCGGAAGGCCAGGAGGCCGTACTCGCTAATTGGGTACAGGAGATAATTGTAGCCCGTGGCGGGGAGCCCGCCGCCATCAATTACATTTTCTGCGGCGATGACTACCTCCACCAACTCAACGTGGAGTACTTAGCGCACGATACCCTCACCGACATCATTACCTTTCCCTACGCTCATTTCCCGACGGTGGCGGGAGATTTGTTTATTTCAACCGAGCGGGTCGCCGAAAATGCCGTTGATCTGAAAACGGAATTTTCGGAGGAGTTGCACCGGGTAATCATCCACGGCGTACTGCACCTGTGTGGCCAGGGAGATAAAACGACCACCGAAGCGGCCGAAATGCGCCAGCTGGAGGACTGGGCCCTGAGCCTACGTCCCGTGGAACTTTTATCCTAGCAGGCGCGGACGCAGGTGCAAGGGGCTGATTAAGGGAGCAGAGAAAGGCCGCCCCGTCGTAAATCCCCGTACCATTGTCTTGCCTAAATAGAGGCTAAACCCGGTTATTTCCACATCTTTACGGTTGTTTTTTTGGCCCGGGGTCCACCCGGGCTGCAGCCAAGTGAAAATTTCCCATGAAAGTTCTCAAGTTCGGTGGTTCCTCCGTCGCGAAACCAGAGCGGATACGCGGTATCGTCAATATTCTCAAAGATTACTACGCCTCCGGTGACCATTTCACGGTGGTCTTCTCCGCCTTTGGTGGGGTGACGGATGCCCTGATTGAAATGAGCCGTTTGGCTGCCGCCGGAGACGATACCTACGGCGCCGCTTTTCAGGCATTCGCTGACCGCCATCAGGAAGCCATCAGGGAACTCCTCCCCGCAGGGGCGCTGCAAAAAGAAACTGCCGCCCAGATGCGAAAGTCTCACGACGTTCTCAAAAACCTGCTGTACGGTATTTTCCTTGTTCGCGAGGCCAGTTCCCGGACGATGGACTATGTGCTGAGTTTCGGAGAACGCTCCTCAGCTTTCATCATCGCCCAGACGCTGCAACAGGCGGGCATCCCCGCAGAATACCTGGACGCCCGCAAGATCATCCGCACGGATAAAAACTTCAGCGCAGCAAAGGTTAATTTCAGTAAATCCTACGAATTAATTCAGAAGTATTACGCAGAACATACTAAGGTTCAGGTAGTTACGGGTTTCGTGGCTGCGGCTAAAGGAGGACTGACCACCACGCTGGGCCGGGGCGGCTCGGACTACACTGCGTCCCTGATCGCGGCGGGGCTCGGTGCCGATGCAATTGAAATTTGGACGGACGTCAGTGGCGTACTCACCGCCGATCCGCGGCGGGTAAAGAAGGCCTTTACCATTCCCAAGCTGACGTACGCGGAAGCGATGGAAATGTCTCACTTCGGTGCCAAGGTGATTTACCCACCTACCCTCATGCCGGCGTTGCACAAGCGTATCCCGCTTTTCATTAAAAATACCTTTGACCCGGATTTTCCCGGAACGAAGGTGAGTGAAGAGAGCAACCCTGATGACGGGATGGCCGTCCGTGGCATCAGCTCAATCAACAGCGTAGCGCTTTTGACCATTTCGGGCAGCGGCCTTTTCGGCGTACCAGGAACGAGCGCGCGCCTCTTCAGCGCGCTGGCCCGCGAAAGCATCAACATCATCCTGATCACTCAGGGATCCAGCGAGCACGCCATCAGTTTTGCCGTTCAGCCCACGGATGCCGATAAAGCACGGGCAGCGGTAGAAGAAGCCTTTGCCTACGAAATTGACCGGGGCGTCGTTAACCCGATTAAGGTAGAACGCGACCTGAGTGTAATTGCCATCATTGGCGAGAACATGCGCTACCAACCAGGAATTTCCGGACGCTTGTTCCAGGCTTTGGGAAAAAATGGTATCAACGCCGTGGCCATCGCCCAGGGATCAAGCGAACTCAACGTAAGCGTCGTCATCCCCAAGGAAGATGAGAACAAAGCCCTGAATGCCCTCCACGAAGCCTTCTTCCTGTCTGACTACAAAACGCTGCACTTATTTGTGGTCGGTGTTGGCCTGATCGGTGGAACACTGCTACAGCAAATCAGAGAGCAGAACGATTACCTCCGGACTAAGCTTGGAATGGAAGTAAAGGTCGTTGGTATGGCCAACTCCCGGAAAATGATCTTTGATGAGGAAGGATTGGAAATCGAGGATGATTGGAAGGATAAACTGATGAACGAGGGGCAGGATGCTGACCTTGCCGTCTTCGTGGGGCGCATGCGGGACCTTAACCTCAGCAACAGCATCTTCGTTGATAATACGGCGGACGAAAAGATAGCGACTTACTACGCGGGGATTCTCGACGAAAGCATCAGCATCTCCACGCCGAATAAAGTAGCCAACTCTTCCAGCTACCTGGAATACAAGCGCCTGAAAAGTATCGCTGCCAAAAGGGGCGTACAGTTTCATTACGAAACGAACGTCGGGGCCGGCCTCCCGATCATTTCCACGCTGCAGGACTTGCTGGACAGCGGTGACCGTATCCGGAAAATTGAAGGGGTCCTGAGTGGTTCCCTGAGCTTTATCTTCAATAACTTTGATGGCAGCAGGCCCTATCACGAAATCGTCAGGGAAGCTAAAGAGAAAGGCTTCACGGAACCTGATCCGAGAGTAGACCTTTCCGGTAAGGACGTTGGCCGTAAAATTCTTATCCTTGCCCGGGAGACTGGGGTTGCACTGGAAACAGACGACATTAAACTCGAAGGCTTCTTACCCGCAGAAGCCATGGAAGCTGCTACCGTAGCAGACTTCTTCAAAGTTCTGGAAGAGAACGTTGCGTACTTCGCCCAACTTCAGGCAGCAGCGGCAGCGGAAGGTAAAGTACTCCGGATGATTGCAACGCTGGAAGATGAACAAGCCAGCGTAGGCATCCAGGCGGTGGGGCCGGATAATCCATTCTACGGCCTGAACGGCAGCGATAACATGATCGTCTTTACCACGGATCGTTATCGGGATCGTCCATTAGTTGTTCGTGGCCCGGGCGCGGGGGCAGAAGTGACTGCAGCCGGTGTCTTCGCGGAGATCATCAAGATTGGTAAATTTTTAAGCTAAGCCCAGAATCATGAAGGAAGTACGTGTATTTGCTCCGGCTACGGTAGCCAACGTAGCCGTCGGCTACGACATCCTTGGCTTCGCAATAAACCGGCCGGGAGATGAAATCGTCGCCCGGCTCAACCCTGAATTGAAAGGTTTAAAGATCACCAAAATTACGGGGACCGGAGACAAAGTGCTTCCCTATGAAGTAGAAAAGAATACGGCGGGAGTCTCCGCGCAGCGACTGCTTGAACACCTGGGGATGGCGGACGTCGGGATTGAACTGGAGGTGCATAAGAAAATGCCCTTCGGCTCAGGACTAGGATCCAGTGCAGCCAGTTCCGCAGGTGCCGTAGTGGCGATAAATGAACTGCTGGGCGCACCACTTTCCCGCGAGTCCTTGCTCTACTTTACGGTCCTGGGCGAAGTAGTAGCTGATGGAAGTTTTCATGCGGACAACGTGGCCCCTTCCCTGGTGGGTGGCATTACCCTGATTCGGTCCAACGAATCACTGGACATTCACCGGCTGCCGGTTCCCGCTAACCTTCACGTGGCGGTAATTCACCCTGACCTGGAAATCCTGACCAAAGATGCCCGGGCGGTACTCTCCCCTACGGTGCCCCTCAGTACGGCGGTCCATCAAATGGGAAGCCTGGCCAGTTTTATCGTTGCGCTGTACACGGATGACCTGCCTTTACTCGGCCGTTCGTTACATGATTTTATCATCGAGCCCCAACGCAAGCAATTAATCAAAGGCTTTGACGACGTAAAAGCGGCAGCGATGGAGCGTGGTGCGCTGGGGTGTAGCATCAGCGGTGCCGGGCCCAGTATGTTTGCCATCTGCGATTCCGGGTATTTAGCGCAGGCCGTTGGCCAGGGGATGATTGAAGCCTTTGCCGCCCATGGCATCGATAGCCAGTTGTACGTATCTCCCATCAATAAAGAAGGGGTCGTGGTGCTTTAACCTTTACGCTCTTTATCTTTTTTACCACCTTGCTTATCTACTATGCAGTTCTATAGTACTAATGATCCTACCCACAAAGCCAGCTTAGCGGAGGCTATTTTTCGCGGCTTACCTGCGGACAATGGCTTGTACATGCCGGAGCGACTGGACCCCCTACCCCGTGAATTCTTTCAGGAATTACCCTATTTGTCATTCGCTGAAATTGGCTATCGTATCAGTCGTCACCTGCTGGGAGAGGACGTGCCGGATGCTGATCTTAAATCCTTGGTGTACGATGCGGTAAACTTTCCCGCTCCGGTGGTTAAGCTGGATGAGCAGCGTTACGTCCTGGAGCTTTTTCACGGTCCCAGCTTAGCGTTCAAGGACTTCGGCGCGCGCTTTATGTCGCGGCTCATGGGGTATTTTAATCAGGGAAACAAGCAAGAACTGGTTATTCTGGTGGCTACCTCCGGGGATACGGGCGGTGCCGTCGCCGCCGGGTTTTACCAGACCCCCGGCATCGAAGTGGTCATCCTGTATCCTAAAGGTAAGGTTAGTCTGCTGCAGGAAAAACAGCTGACGACCCTGGGGCACAACATCCACGCACTGGAGGTGGACGGTACGTTTGACGACTGCCAGGCCATCGTTAAGCAAGCTTTTCTGGATCAGGAACTACGCCAGGAAATCCGGTTAAGCTCAGCGAACAGCATTAATATCTCCCGGCTGATCCCCCAGTCTTTTTATTATTTCGAGGCTTACAAGCAGTTAGGGGCAAAAGGAGACGATGTGGCTTTCTGTATTCCGAGCGGGAATTTCGGTAACCTGACGGCAGGGTTATTGGCGCAGCGAATGGGCCTTCCCGTACGCCACTTTATCGCAGCCACGAACCAGAATGACGTTGTGCCAGAGTTCCTGAAAACGGGGGTTTACACGCCCCGGCCCTCCGTTCCTACCCTCTCCAATGCCATGGACGTTGGGGCGCCCAGTAATTTTGCCAGAATGCTGAATCTGTACGGACAGGTCAATGGCTTAGACCCGCTCAACCCCGCCACTCATCAGGCAATGCGGGAGCTTATCACGGGCTTCGCTTACGATGATGACCGGACGGAAGATGCCGTACGGGAAGTAGAACAACGCTTTGGCTACGTAATTGATCCGCACGGTGCGGTAGGTTATCTGGCCCTTACGGAGTGGCAGCAATCGAACCCCGGCACCCGTGGAGTTATTCTGGAGACCGCTCATCCCAGCAAGTTCAAGCCGGACGTGGAGCGAATTCTTGGTCATGAGATCGAAGTCCCCCAACGCTTAGCGGAACTGGAAAATCGGGAGAAAGTAGCGAGGCCCATGGGGACAGCTTACGCACCCGTAAAGCAATGGTTGCGGGAGCAGTTTCTGTAGTGGAAGCGAAGAGTAAAAGGATCCGTCCGGATGTTCCACGTGGAACATCCGGACTTTCTTTTTGTCATTGTTCCACGTGGGACATTGTTTTATCAGGTAGTGTTCCGGGCGCGGTCGCAGGTGCAGGGTGAGTAGACAAGCCGCCATTCTGAAGCGCTCCGGCTACGCCGTGCAAGCTGTCCTGAGTCTTTATCCTCTAGCTGGAGGGGCTTCCCCGTCAGGATGATCGCCAAGTATACAGGTATGGAGTAAGGTCGCTGTGGGGCTTGTACTTGCATTACAGGCTCTTCCCCCCGCAATGGTACGGACCGACGAACTTTACTTCTTGCGGATCGCCCTGCTCTTCCAGCGATTGTAGGTCTGTATACGCGTTCTTGGTCGGTAGCACCTTGTGCTCCACTTACCGGTCTGCCTTGCCTGCTGCCGTAACGAAATGCCGCACCTGCGACCGCGCCCCGGCGTTAAAGTAATCTGAAAGACAGCTCAACACCTGGAGGAACTTCTTGTTAGAGGCAATAGCTATCTTAGCGGGAATTAATCAAATAACCTTATCCAAATGACCAGACTAAGTCTTTTGACGCTATGCCTGTTGTTGGTGCTCGGCCTGAGTGCACAAACAGAAAACGTCAACAAAAACCCATTCCGTCAGCTCTATACCGAACTGCCTACCCCTAATGTTTACCGTAATGCTGCGGGCGCTCCGGGGCACCAGTACTGGCAACAGCAGGCAGATTATGAGATGGATATTCGACTGGACGATACGCAACAGCGTATCTACGGTACGTCCAAAATTACTTATCACAACAACTCTCCTGATGTCCTGGATTACCTGTGGTTGCAGCTCGACCAGAACGTACGTGCCCTGGATAGCGACACCTACAAGATTGGGACCAGTAACATCAACGAACGGATGACCCTGCGGGGGCTCTCGCAGCTGGAGCCAACCTTTGACGGTGGTTTTAAAATTGATTACGTAAAGGACGGCGCTGGTAAGGCGGCTAACTACAAGATCGAGAAAACAATGATGCGGGTGGACCTGGCTTCCCCGCTCCAACCAGGCGCTTCTACCGAGCTCCAGCTGAAATGGTGGTACAACGTAAACGACCGCATGAAGGATGGCGGTGGCCGCTCCGGTTCGGAGTACTTCGAGGAGGATGACAATTACCTCTATACCATTGCCCAGTTTTACCCCCGGATGGCGCTCTACATCGATAACGAAGGTTGGCAGAATAAGCAGTTTCTTGGCCGGGGTGAGTTTACCCTTACTTTCGGTGACTACGACGTGAAGATCACCGTGCCGGAAGATCACCTGGTGGCCTCTACGGGCACCCTGCAAAACCCGAACGATGTACTGACGCGGCAACAGCGTAATCGCCTTGACGAAGCACGCAAAGCCTTTGAGCAGCCAGTAATTATTGCCACCCAGGAAGAAGCTGAAGAGCGGGAAAAGACCAAGAAGACCAAAGAAAAGACCTGGCACTTCAGCGCTGACAACGTACGCGACTTTGCCTTTGCTACCTCCCGCAAGTTTATCTGGGATGCGATGGCGGTGAAGCAATCTGACGGAAGCACGACCATGGCCATGTCCATGTACCCCAAAGAAGGAAACCCCCTCTGGGAGCGTTTTAGCACCAAAGCAGTAGCACACACCCTGAAGTGGTACAGCCATTATACTTTTGATTACCCCTACCCTGTTGCCTGGTCCATCAATGCTGCCAACATCGGAATGGAGTACCCAATGATCTGCTTCAACTTCGGCCGGGTGGAGAAAGACGGAACTTACAGCGAACGGACCAAGTACGGAATGATCGGTGTAATCATCCATGAGGTCGGACACAACTACTTCCCGATGATCGTCAACTCTGACGAGCGCCAGTGGACCTGGATGGACGAAGGCCTGAACACCTTCCTGCAGTACCTGACGGAGCAGCAGTGGGAACGGGGCTACCCCAGCCGCCGTGGCCCTGCGAATAAGATTGTCGATTACATGAAGGGAGATAAAGAATTTATCTCTCCGATTATGACCAACTCCGAATCTATCTGGCAGTTTGGAAACAATGCCTACGGTAAGCCGGCGACTGCCCTCAACATTCTCCGGGAGACGGTTATGGGCCGGGAGCAATTCGACTATGCCTTCAAGAAGTACGCTAACCGCTGGAAATTTAAGCACCCGGCACCCGCTGACCTCTTCCGCACGATGGAAGACGCCTCAGGCATTGACCTGGACTGGTTCTGGCGTGGCTGGTTCTTCACGACGGATCACACGGATATTGCCCTGACGAACGTCGAACCCTTCCGCGTAAATACCCGTAACCCGATGGTCGAGAACGAAATGACCCGGAAGCAGCAGGCAGAAGGACCGGAAAACATCAGTGATATCCGCTACCGCGAGCAGACGGCAAAAATGTACGATGAGGAAGATCCGACCCTGCAGGACTTCTACTCCAACTACGATCCGCTGGAAGCTACGGTACTCGATAAGGAAGAGTACGAAGCCTACCTGGCCGGACTAAGCGACGCAGAACGGGCCGTACTTGCAGCGGATAAGTATTACTACGAACTCACCTTCGAAAATAAAGGCGGACTCGTTATGCCGATCATTCTGGAATTCACCTTTGCGGACGGTACCACCGAAGTACAGCGTATCCCCGCCGAAATCTGGAAAATGGACTACCGCAAGGTCAGCAAGGTATTCCCCTTCACTAAGCAGGTGACCAACATTAACCTCGATCCTTTCCTGGAAACGGCTGATACCGATCGTAGTAACAACTACTACCCTTCCCGGGCCGAGGTTAACCGCTTCGATCTCTTCCAGAGCCGTAGCCGTGGTGGCGGTGAAAACCCCATGCAGCGCGACCGGCGGGCAAAAGAAAAAGCAGGTTCTAACCGCTAGATTTTTCGGGACTAATGAAAATCAGGCTGAAAAGCCGCTGACTAATATTGACTCGTTGCGGGCCAGGCTGAAAAGCCTGGCCCGCTTTATTTACCGGAAAGAGAGACTAAAGATGTTGCAACCATTCTTTAATCAGCCGGTTCGTTCGTTGTATTTTGCACCGGATCAAAACGCCCGACGAAAAGCTACTTTATGAACTATGATAACCCTGCGCTAACGCTTATCTCAAGTGAAGTTACTCCTGGTGCAATTCGCTGGCGTAGTCCTTCTAATATTGCTCTGGTAAAGTACTGGGGTAAACACGGTAACCAGCTCCCGCGTAATCCCTCCG
>JAUIIF010000580.1 GCA_030431945.1 Bacteroidia bacterium
AAAGCCAGCTCCTGTGCCTGCTATTTCTACTCCCGACGATCTCCTCCGCCTGGCCCCCGACGCCAAGTCGCTCGAGGCCGGCCGCAAACTTTTCTACAGCCGCCGCTGGCGGCTCGTGGGGGGTGACGGGAAATGGCTGTGGGGAGAATTCGTCTACGGCCCGAACCCCAACGGCAAGGCAATTGAAACCGCCGTACAACTGACGACCGGTCGTTACGTTTGCAGCTGCCGGGCGCGGCAGCGCCCGTGTGCGCACGGCCTGGCCCTGGTCCTTATGCTCAAGAACGCCCAGGAACGCATTACCGTAGCCCAGCCCCCCAGCTGGGTTCGTTCGGTACAGTTTCAGGCCGAACGCCCTGCCAAGCCGGTAGTCCATAAAGATGCTGCGGAAGAACGGCTGGCCAGCCGTTTGGCCCTGATGACCGAAGGGGTAGGAGAACTGGAGGTAAGGTTACTGGACATAGCCCGTCGCGGACTGGCCGACACCCTCGCCCAGGGCCCCGGCCCCTTCCTGGAGGCGGCTGCCCGCCTTACCGATGCCAAACTGCCCGGCCCGGCCGGGCGTTTCCGCCGCCTCGCTACGCTCGGCACCGAAGGAACGGAAGCCGCCATCGCCCGGGTTATCGGCGACCTTTTCCTGTTCGTGCGGGCCTGGAAAAACCGGGAAGCCCTGCCCGCCGCCCGTTTTGAAGAAGTCCTGCAATATGCCGGCATCAATACCCGCAAGGAAGACCTACTGGCGCAGCCCGGCCTCGAAGACCACTGGCTCGTCATGGGCACTACGGAAGGGCAGGAAGACAAACTCCGCTTTCGCCGGGTCTGGCTCCGCGGGGAACGCAGCCGGCGCTTCGCCTTGTTGCTGGACTATACTTTCGGTGACCGCCCCTACGAACGCACCTGGCCCCTGGCCGCAGCCTTCACCGGCAAAGTTCATTTTTACCCCGGCAGCTACCCGCAGCGGGCCGTTTTCCCCCGGCCCGTACCCGGTGGCCGGCCGTACGACGGGCTGATCGGCTACCTAAGCTTCGCCGATCTGCGCGCCAACTATCGTAAAGCCCTTACCGTAAACCCCTGGCTCCACTCCTACCCCGCCTACTGCACCAGCCTGCGCCCGACTAAGCAACCCTCCGGCCAGCTCCTCCTGCTGGATGCCACCGGAGAAGCCCTGCCCCTTGCCGCTGAATTCACCAAATTCTACACCCTGCTGGCCATCAGTGGCGGTGCCCCCCTCTCCCTCTTCGCCGCTTATGACGGCTACGAACTTTTACCCCTCAGCGTCGTGACGGGGAGTGGCCTGACCGCCCTTTAGCGGGCACCTGCCTGAGTCAAGGTGGTACCCCTTTCCGTTCTCCCGCACGCGGAAGCCTGTTTTGTTGCTGTACCTGAGGGGCGCTGAAGGCGACTAAAAACCGGCTTTTACAAGCCCATCAGCAGCAGCGTCGGGTCTTCCAGCAGTTCTTTGACGCGTACCAGGAAGGTAACCGAGCTGGAGCCATCGATGACCCGGTGGTCATAGCTGAGGGCCAGGTACATCATCGGCCGGATCACAACTTCTCCATTAACGGCAATCGGGCGCTGAATGATGTTGTGCATTCCGAGAATGGCACTCTGCGGCTGGTTCAGGATCGGCGTACTCATCATACTTCCGAATACCCCACCGTTGGTGATGGTAAACGTCCCGCCCTGCATCTCTTCAATGCTCAGCTTGTTGGCACGGGCACGACCGGCCAGATCTTTCAACTTAAGCTCGATGTCGGCAAAGTGCAGACTCTCGATGTTGTGAATGGGCGGTACAACCAGGCCCGTGGGCGTAGAGACGGCGAAGCTGATGTCTACGTAATCATGGTACACCAGGCTTTTTTCATCATCGCTCAGGTGGGCGTTGACGTCGGGCATTTCCATCAGGGCAATGGCGCAAGCCTTAGCGAAGATGGACATGAAGCCAAGCTTTGTCCCGTACTTCTCCACGAATTTATCCTGCACTTTTTTACGGAGTGCCATGACTTCGCTGAGGTCTACCTCATTGAAAGTCGTCAGCATCGCCGTATTGTTTTTGGCGCTAACCAGACGGCTGGCGATGGTCCGGCGCATCCGGCTCATCTTCTGGGTCCGCTCCTCCCGGCTGAAGGCCGCAGGTGCGGGAGCAGCAGCAGGGGGCGCGGCCGCAGGTGCGGAGGATGGTGCAGGAGCAGCCTTGGGGGCGGCGGCGGCCTGCTGCGCGTCCGCTTTAGTGATGCGTCCGTCCCGACCCGTACCGTTTACGGAGGCCGGGTCGACGTCTGCTTCCCGCAGGATTTTGCCGGCGGCGGGGCTTGGCGCACCGGTAGCGTAATTGGCGGCAGGGGCGGCAGCCGGGGCTTTTTCCTCCGCCGGAGCGGGCGCTGCCGGAGCAGCTTTTTCTTCCTTAGGAGCAGCAGCGCTGGCGCCTTCGCCCTCCGTAGCGCTGGTGTCAATTTTAGCTACCAGGGCACCAATGGCCAGGTCGTCTCCTTCTGCCGCCACGTGAATTATCCGGCCGGCCACCTCTGCGGGAAATTCCAGCGTTGCCTTATCAGATTCGAATTCACAAATGGGCTCATCCAGTTCTACGTACTCACCGTCGGCCTTAAGCCATTCCGAGAGGGTTACTTCGGTTACCGATTCCCCGATAACGGGCACTTTCATTTCGACGATACTCATGGTGCGTACTGATTTAAACAGGTAGATTCGTTTGCTAACAAGCAAACCGGGCTTGGGTTGCCTGGCCGTACTGGTTAATTAGCTACGGGCCGCAAAGTTCGGATAAAATTATTGGGTAACAAAGTTCTTTTCGTGATCTGACCGACCAATCAGTCCCTGGACTCACTTCCCCCCGGCTCCCCGAAACCTTACCCTGCACCTGCGGCCGCGCCCTGAACCAGGTACTCCCCCCCTACCTGAGTCAAAGTAGCTGCCGGCCCCAGTAAGGCGCCATGAAAAAAGCCTTCCTTCCCAACCAGGGAAAGAAGGCTATGGCTGTAGGAGAAGGAGTCGAACCTTCATGAGGGGGTTAGCCAAGTTAGATAGATGGTTTATCCCCAAACCCTCACCCGCGAGACAAGCGGGCACGGCTGCCAATTTCGTCATCCTACAAGTTTAGTTTTCATCAGGCCGCCTGGTAGTCAGCTCCGTTTTGGAGCACCGGGCGTAAAGCTTGCAGCTTCTTCAGCCCCCGCATGGATACGGTACTACTGGTGGCACTGCTGAAAAACTAATTCTGGCTGTAAGGGCAGGAGTCGAACCTGCAAAGGGCGGTTAGCCGTAAACTATTGCTCCGGGGGGGCAAGCCCCTTTCGGAGCATCAGTTCGTGGTT
>JAUIIF010000581.1 GCA_030431945.1 Bacteroidia bacterium
TCGCTACAATTCGTACCTGACCCTACTGGCGGAGACGGAGGAACAAAATTACTGGGAACGGAAAAAAGTATAGGGGGCGTGCCGGTTGCTTATGGGGTTGTTTTGCTCCTGGTCTTTTCTTGCCGCCGGCTGCTTACTGGTACTGGGGTAACAAAGGAAAGAGGCTCGTAAACCCCGGCCAGCCAAAGCCGGATGACGCAATGCACAAGCCGGTAAATACCCCCAGCCCCACGAGTAAGAGTCCCCGCCAGTGCCAGATGTGTTTGAGCCCCTGCACCCGGCGGTACGCCAGGGCAAAAACAATGCTTAAGGCCACCAATACATGAGCGGAGGAAAAGTCCGTTAATGCCCCTGCGGTGAGGCTGGTGAGGGCCGTGAGGTTGAGCCACCAGAGAAGGTCTGCAGCGGGCCGGAAATACAGGGCAATGAGGAGGATATTCATCACCAGCAGCAAGCTTAGAGTGGGGAACCCGGTATCGGGGGCCAACTGGATTAACCAGTTGCCCCCCTCACCAATTAGTTTATCCTCAAATAATCTCAGGCTCGAGAGGCCCGTCAGGATCAGCAAAGTGACTTCCGTCATGAAAAACGATAATCGATATTTCATGAGGATAAGATAGGACGTGGCCAGGAAAAAGACCAATGGCCAGGAAAAATGCCCACTTATTCCGGAGTCTCCCACGACTGATCCTGCCGGACGAAAGAGAAGTTGTACTTATTGTCCCTGCCCGAGTGAGAAGCCTTTTACCCCATCAAACTCGTAGAGGTTTTCGGTTTTAATGACGTCGATATCAGCTTCAATCGCCCGGGAAAGGAGATCAGGAATGTAGTTTTTGGGGACTTGTTCTTCTTCCAGGATCTCATAACGACACCGCCAGTGATCGGTACAGAAAGTTTCCTCAAAACCATCGGGCCAAACCTTGACGCCACGATTGGTAATCATGGTTAATTCGATCCCGTTATTGAGTTTTTGTAATGACGTCGCCAGTTCTTTAACTTTCATTCCCCGCCAGTCTACAAATACGTCGACTCCCTTAAGCACCTTTTTTGCAGGTTGTTTGCGGGTATAGCTGGGTAGAAGTAATTGCACTTCAGTCTCATAGTCAGCTGCCGGAATGATCGAAGGTTGACGTCCGAGACGGTCAATGATGGCCTGGGCGAATTCTTTGGTGCCAACGAGCTGCTTGCTGACACCTTCTTTATAAATGTCGGCAGTATGAATACCTTCCTCGATGGTGCAGGACCAGGCATTTTTTACTTTTTCGGCAATGTCCTGCTGGCCAATATGGTTGAGCATCATCACGGCTGCCCGCAACAGGCCTGAGGGGTTGGCGACGTTCTGGCCGGCAATCGTAGGTGCTGAGCCGTGGATGGCCTCGAACATGGCACACTTTTCACCAACGTTAGCCGAACCTGCCAAGCCAACGGAGCCCGTGATTTGGGCGGCAATGTCAGAAATGACATCCCCGTAAAGGTTGGAGGTGACGATGACATCAAATATTTCCGGAGTATCAGCCAAACGAGCTGCCCCGATATCGATGATCCAGTTGTCGGTTTCAATGTCAGGATACTCCGCGGCGATCTCCTTGAAGACCTGGTGAAACAGGCCATCAGTAAGTTTCATGATGTTGTCCTTCACGAAACAACTCACCTTCTTACGCTTGTACAGTTTTGCGTATTCGAAAGCGTAGCGGATGATCTTTTCGCAGCCGGGGCGGGAAATAAGCTTCAGGCACTGTACGACTTCCGCTGTTTGCTGATGTTCGATACCGGCGTAAAGATCCTCCTCGTTTTCACGTATGATGATTACGTCCATCTCGGGGTGCTTCGTTGCGACGAAAGGATGAAAGCTTTTGCACGGGCGAACGTTTGCGTAAAGACCCAGTGTCTTACGCATGGTAACGTTGAGGCTCTTATAGCCTCCGCCCTGGGGAGTGGTAATGGGAGCTTTCAGGAAAACCCGGTTGCCAATGATCTTGTCCCAGGCCTTTTTGTCAATTCCACTGGTATTACCGGAAAGGTAGAGTTGTTGTCCTATCTCGATTTCTTCCCACTCGATCCGAGCGTTAGCTGCTTCCAGAATACGGAGGGTAGCCTCCATGATTTCCGGACCAATTCCATCTCCTTTAGCGACGGTTATTTTTTGCATGACAATTGTTTAGGGCTGTTCCGATGAGAACAGCTGTTGAATTCTGTTGAACGGAGGAGGCAGTTATCAATGGTAGGCAAGTATACCTGCACCAGTCCTGCCCCCTCCCTGAAAAGGCGTAGGTTCCTAGCTGGCTATCTATTCCTGAAAGGAGAGTTCCAGCTTTCCGGAGATGGTTATTTTTCGCCCGGCCCGGTGAGCTTCTGCGAAAAAGGCTTTGGCTTTTTCCTGCGCTGCCGACAGCTCCTGGATACGAACCTTCGAATCTTTAGTAGGGCAGTTGCAGTCTCCAAGCCATTGTTGCAGGCTTTTCACCTTGTGAAAATTGATTTTTTGCTCAATCATGGCGTCGATGATTTCCGCAGCTTCGGCGGGCGTAAAACATCCGTCAACGATGTTGATTTTTTCGATTACTTCAGTACTGGACATGGTTGCTTATTTAAAGGTTGAAATTAGGAGGGAAGGGAAGCCGTAACGTCAAAGGGCTTCACCGGATTTATTGAGATGCTCTGACGAAGAGCAACAGGGTAATGATCAGGGCACAGGCAGTTAACTCTTTAAGATAAAGTTGGCTGGTTGCCGGTGAAACCATAACAAGCAGAAGGAAAGCTGCAGGGACCAGCAAGACCACCGCTCTCGGTTTTGCGGATGACCACCACGCTTGTAATTGTTCGGCAGGAGAGGTCCGGACCCGCTTGGCCGTCTGGCTCGCGGCGCGAACGCCAACTTTTTTTTCTTGGGGTAAATGCATGAGTTCTTTTTTTGCAAGGGCAAAGCTACCGGTGGTTTTTATAACTTAGCATTTATATTTTTAATGAAATACATAAATAATAGTTATGGATTTTACACTGAGACAGTTAATCGTTTTTCTTAAAGTCGTTGAATTACAGAGTATTACGAAGGCTGCGGAGGAGTTGTATTTGACGCAGCCGGCAGTCTCAATTCAGCTCCGGAAATTGCAGGATCAGTTTGAAATTCCCTTGACGGAAGTAGTCGGAAGGCAGCTTTACGTCACTGATTTCGGGAAAGAAATGGCGGCCTCAGCAGCTAAAATTCTGGCAGAGGTCGAAGCAATTAATTACAACACCAAAGTATTCAAGGGCGAACTGGGGGGTAAGCTGAAACTCTCCATCGTTTCTACGGCCAAATACGTGATGCCCTATTTTCTCTCCGGTTTTATGG
>JAUIIF010000582.1 GCA_030431945.1 Bacteroidia bacterium
CGGTTTACAGCGTGGTGCCCCAGGCGGCTGGCCAGCACGCGGTCCAGCGCCGTCGGGGCACCGCCACGTTGCAAGTGACCAATGACGGTGACTTTAGGCTCCATACTGGCCAGTTCATCCTTAATCTTTGCCGCTACCCCGGCGGCTCCCCCCATGTGATGCCCTTCCGCGACGACGACGACGCTGAAGAGTTTTCCCCGCGCTTTATTCTTTTTCAGGACGGTCTTCAGGTCCTCCAGATTGGTTTCTGATTCCGGGATCAGGACACTGCTGGCGCCCGAACCAATGGCGGTATGCAGGGCTATGTATCCGGAATGACGCCCCATTACTTCCACGAAGAACAACCGGTTATGGCTGTCTGCCGTATCCCGGATCTTATCCACGGCTTCTACGGCGGTATTTACGGCCGTATCGAAGCCGATGGTGTAGTCCGTACCGTAAAGGTCATTGTCAATAGTCCCGGGAACACCGATGAAGGGAATGTCGAATTCCTCGCTGAAGACCTTGGCTCCGGTAAACGTTCCGTTTCCACCAATGGCAATACAGGCGTCAATGTCGTAAGCCTTCAGGTGTTCGGCCGCCTGGGCCCGCCCTTCGGGCGTCATGAAGCGCATCGACCTGGCCGTACGCAGTACGGTGCCTCCCCGCTGGATGATGTTGGCCACATCCCGGCGTTCCATACGCTTGAAATGACCGTCGATCATGCCTTCATAACCACGCTCAATTCCGTAGACGTGTAGTTTATTCCAGGCCGCTGTCCGGACCACCGCGCGCAGCGCGGCATTCATGCCGGGGGCATCACCTCCTGAAGTGAATACGGCAATTCGGCGAATATTCTCTCTTTTCATTCTTTTCGATTGGGGTGTGTTTGGCCAGGGAGGGGCAAAGGTAGACAGGTTCTACGATATGCGATAGCGGTGGGGAACTTTTGCTGGCGCCATCATGGCTACTTACTTCCGACGAGTGAGCGCCGCAGACTAACGTAATTCCCGTTTCTTACCGGGTGCATCAGCGCAGGCTCACTTGGCGGTAACCCGAAAAACCTCGCTTCATTTGCTGCGCCAGTGCTGGCCGACGCTGCCTCCCTGACGTAAAAGGTTACTAAAGTGCACTACGGTGAAAATCAGCCAGCGCTTCAATTGGTTTGTGCACAAAACGGCCTACCTGCAGATCGCGTTCGTGCATGGCGGCCAGCAGGATGGGCTTGAAGTGAAAGGCAATGGAGCCGATAAAGCTGACCGGTACTTCCAGGTGCCCTTTGTACTTGCGCACGTGGCGATCCAGGAATTCGGCAAAGCTGCTGAAAACAATTTTCTGAATCAAAGGATGTGTCTGGTGCTCCCCCATGAACCTGGTGAAGCTGGCCAGGTAAGTGTTGGGAATATCTGATTCGTAGACTTTGTCCAGGATGGTCGATTTGTCCAGCTGGGCGTACTGCTCGAAAGCATCGTTCAAATGGTCGTCCAATTCCCGGTAAAAATAAGCGCGCAACAGCGCTTTGCCCAGGTGGGAGCCACTTCCCTCATCTCCTAACATGAAACCGAGGTTGGTCACGTTATCCGTCACGTCATCACCGTCGTAGGAGCAGGTGTTGGAGCCCGTCCCCAAAATACAGGCAATACCAGGATCACGGCCACAGGCCGCACGGGCCGCTCCGAGCAGATCGTGCATCACCAGCACTTTGGCTTGCGGCCAGGCAGCCTGGATGCGATCTGAAATTACCTTCTTGCGTTTATGGTCCCAGCAGCCGGCACCGTAATAATGTACCTCCGTCGGCTGTAAGCCGGGCAGCAAATCCCGGGTAAGCTTCGTCATCTCTTCATCGAATAGCTCTTTCGGATGAACCACGGGGTTATAGCCTTTGGTATGGACGAATGTGCTCTCCCCGTCCTTGGCAATCCAGGCCCAATCTGCTTTTGTTGAACCTGAGTCAGCAATCAGTATCATACAGTAATCTTTAGCTTGTGAAGGTAGTGTATTTTGTACACTAAGTAGGTTTTTTGCCGAGACTTTAGTCTTGGAGACCTCAGCGCAGGAAAAGATCAGGGCCCTGAGCTGTTTTTCGGGATCACCGGGCGGGGCCGCAGGTGCAAAGTAAGGACCGGAGGGCAGGGGAGGAGGGAAACCTGAGGACGAACCGATTTTTTGGTGAAATCTCCGGCCGGAGACGTTTTACCATGCTGTACGGAGGAATCAGGAGCGCAGGTTACCTGCTGCCAATTCCCGCAGCACCAGGCAGATTGGATTTTTTTGACACTAAAAGTGAGTTGATATTCTTTTTTAAAACAAATTGACTTATATTTGTTGTAAACGGCAGGATGTGAAACATTTTTTGGTTGCAAAAGAAAATACAATGCCCACAAACACTACCCCCAAGGCTACGGCGATTGGTCAGGCCGTTGCCAAAACGCTGGACTACGCCGTGTACTACCTGGTCGAAATTATCCTCATCGTCCTCATTCTTTACGTATGTATAAGTCGGGGACTGACATTCAGTATCGACATCTATGATCCGTTGGAGCCCGCAGCCGGGAAGGTCCTTTCCGAAGCCTCCGTTTCGGGAGATTGGCTGCGTGGAGTCGGTAAGTCCGCCACTGCGCTCCTTGCTGCTTTCACGGCACCTGCGCCCCCGCCCGGAAAACCAACGGCCGCCCTGACTGAAACTACGGTAGCCATTGACGCTGCGCACCCGGGGTTTAATGAAGTAGCACCCAGCAGTGACCCAGCCCCTCACCTGAGTAATTTGACCCTGGTGCTGAGCCCGGATTATGGGAAAAGAAAAAACCTGCCGGCGCACATTATTGCCGCCAAAAAGCAACGGGTGCAGAACTACCTTCAGCAATACGCGGAAATTGCCCAGCAGGAAATGGCTGCCTACGGCATCCCCGCAAGCATTACCCTGGCCCAGGGCTTACTGGAAAGCGTTAAGGCAATAAATTTCTCTTTCAACTCGACTTCCGAGAGTGAATTGTCCAAAAGTTGATTTATTGATTCTGAGTGGTCCATTCATGTAAATACCTTACAGGAGGTTCCCGAAGGGAACCAAGATGAATAGCCCCGGATGAAATCCGGGGTAGATGGTATGAATTATCTCCACAACCCCGAAGTGGGTTGAAGAATAGTACAAAATGGGGGACATCTATTCCCCGAGTTTCACTCGGGGCTATTCATCGGGCAGGCCTCCGGCCTTTGTCTATCAGATCATCTTTAAATCAAAAATGATCATTTTCACCCTCGGAAGGAGTGTTTCAACTTTGTTCGGATTTATAAATCTGAACGATTACAGATCTTTTTCAAAGCACCTTTGAGTTGTAATCAAAAACAACTTA
>JAUIIF010000583.1 GCA_030431945.1 Bacteroidia bacterium
AAGGCCGCAGGCCGTCTACCAGGAAACAAGCGCAGCGCGTTTCCGCCTACAAGGCCGCAGGCCGTCTACAAGGAAACAAGCGCAGCGCGTTTCCGTCTACAAGGCCGCAGGCCGTCTACAAGGAAACAAGCGCAGCGCGTTTCCGCCTACAAGGCCGCAGGCCGTCTACCAGGAAACAAGCGCAGCGCGTTTCCGCCTAAAAGGCCGCAGGCCGTCTAAAAATCTTCTTCGTCACCAAGTTCCAGGCGGGCACCAGCCAGTTCGCTCAGGGCGTGGCGCTCCCCCAACCGTTTGGTCACGGCCATGCCGGTGGTGTACACCTGCCAGGCGGCGGCCGGCTCCTGGAGGCGCTCAAGGGTTTTACCGAGGTGGTAGTACGTTCCTACGTAGTCCGGCACTTCGGCCACCAATGCCTCGTAAATTTCCCTGGCACCTGCGTCCGCGCCCTCCTTTTCGTATTCTTTAGCGAGTGCGAAGCGGAGGAAAGCATCTTGGGGGGATTCCGCCAGCATGGCTTCAATCTGGGCTTTACGGGACATTAATTGGTCGTTTGGTTCGTTGGTACAATGGAGCTAACAACATTAACACCGCTATGGCCGAAAGACTGCTGCTGTTTTTACTTTTTCTGACGGCGTGTACGGGTAACGGGCCCGAGGTTTTGCTGGAGAATGAAGTCGTTTCCGTCGTTCGGCAACCTCCCCCGAAAGATTTTGATCCCGGGGCTTTTCAGCAGTACCATCATGTTTCCGCGCAGGGCCGGGAGCGTACGGTGCTTAACGGCGGCGCAGTAGGCATCATTAATTATCTGGCGCAGACGCAGGTGCAATGGCTGCAGGAGGAGGCGCCGGGTTTTGCTGATGTCAGCCTCGTCGCGGTGCTGCAAAACGATACGGAGCTGGATGATCCGGAGCTCCTGTCCGGAATTCTCGCCGGGCTTGATGCCCGCTTGGTCGCTACCGGTGACACCAACCACCTGGTGTACCTGCGGGCTCCCGAAATCAGGGAAGACATCATTCTGGCAACCAGTCTCTATCCGGGAGATTTAACCGAAGCAGCGGCCCTGGCCCAGTTGGCCGCCGCCGGGGTTATTGTTGAAAACACTACGGGTGTTCCGCTGCGGATGGATCAGGAAACCGTAGACTTTTACCTGCCTTCCCTGCAGACGTTCTTCGGGGACTCCCTGGAGCAGGTGGATTTCCGGCTGGAAGTAAAATCGTTTCCCGGAGTACGATTAGCGCCCCGAAAGGAGTAATTTTAGCCCTGTTTTACGGTGTATTTTCCCAACCGCTGTTGGCGGAGCCGCCCGCCAGCGCTACGTGTATCCATGACTTACCAACAATCGCTCGATTACCTCTATACCCAGCTGCCCATGTTTCAACGGGTAGGGGCCGCTGCCATGAAGAAGGACCTTTCCAACACGTTGGCGCTGATGGAATGGCTGGGGAACCCGCACGAAAAAATTCGTTGCATTCACGTAGCGGGGACGAACGGCAAGGGAACCACCTGCCACCTGCTCGCCGCCGCCCTTCAGGCCCACGGACAGCGCGTAGGCATGTATACCAGTCCGCATTACCAGGATTTCCGCGAACGGATCAAAATAAACGCCGAATTCATTCCGGAGGCGGCGGTGGTCGACTTCGTCACCCGCTTGCAGGCTGCGGAACTGGACCTTCAACCCAGTTTTTTCGAGATCACCGTAGCCATGGCGTTCGACTATTTTGCCCGGGAACAGCCGGACTGGTGCATCATCGAAGTCGGTCTGGGCGGTCGCCTGGACAGCACCAACGTAATTACGCCGGAGCTTTCCGTCATTACCAACATCGGCCTGGATCACACCCAGTTCCTGGGGGAGACGCTTCCGGAAATTGCCTTTGAAAAAGGCGGTATCATCAAGCCCGGCGTCCCCGTCATCATTGGCGAAAGCCAGGAAGAAACCCTCCCGGTTTTCCGCGATCTGGCCCGCTCCGGCCGCAGCCAGCTGATCGTAGCGGACCAGGCCTACCACATCAACCTGGTGGGTATGCAGGGGCTGGATAACCTGAAATATTTCAGCATCGGCCTGCCCGGGGCGGAGGCCGGGCTGATCATCGGCAGCGACCTGGATGGTCCGCACCTGGCCAAAAACCTGCTGACGGCGTACGCCAGCCTGGTCTTACTCCACGGAAACGATTTTGCCTTAAGTGGTAAATCACTGCAGTTCGGCTGGAAGCAGGTCGTGCGCAGCACCTATTATGTGGGGCGCTGGCAGGTGCTGCAAGCACGCCACCCACTTTGTATTGCCGACAGTGCGCATAATACCGAAGGCCTCGTACCCGTGATTGAACGACTGACGGCGTACGGCCGGCCGCTACACATCGTTATCGGGGTGGTTAATGACAAGGACCTGAGTAAAGCGTTGCCCCTGTTTCCTGAACGGGCTACTTACTACTTCGTCAAGGCTGATATCCCCCGTGGCCTGCCGGCCACGACGTTGCAGGCGACTGCGGCAGCCCACGGCCTGATCGGTAAGGTTTATGACTCAGTAGCCGCCGGTTACGACGCAGCGAAGACCGCTGCTCAGCAGGAAGCAGCGCAAGACGGTATCGTCTTTGTGGGCGGAAGCATTTTTACGGTAGCGGAGGTGTTGTAGGCAGGCTGGTGGACCAAAGGCCGGTTAATCCCGGCCCCACTTCAGCACAACCGACCCCCAGGTAAATCCGGCGCCAAAGGCTGCCAGGACGACGACGTCGCCCTTTTTTACCTTGCCTTCGTCCCGGGCTTCACTCAGTGCGATGGGAATGGAGGCTGCCGTCGTATTGCCGTAGCGCATGATGTTGTTGTACACCTGGTCGTCGTTCAGGCGCATGGTCTTCGCCACAAACTGGTTGATCCGCAGGTTAGCCTGATGAGGAATCAGCATATCCAGGTCCTGAACACCGAGGCCGGCCTTTACCAGGGACTCCATGATGACCTCGGGGAACTTGCGGACGGCCATCTTGAAGACAGCCTGGCCCTCCATGTGGGGGTAGATCCGGTTGTTGTCCAGCATGTTCTGGTTGAAGAAATACCCACCGTAGTCGGGGTTGTTCTCCTTGTCATACTCAACGTCGAAACCTTCAATGGCGTACTTCTCCAGGAAGTAACCACCGTGGGCGCCGGGGTACATGTAGCTCAGTTTCTCAGCGTAAGTACCATCGGAGTGCATGCTGGTGGACAGTACCGCTTTCTCTTTATCCTCGGTTGCCTCGATAATGACGGCGCCGGCGCCATCGCCAAAAATGACGGAGACGTTGCGGCCGCGGGTGCTGAAATCAAGTCCGACGGAGTGCACCTCGGCGCCAACC
>JAUIIF010000584.1 GCA_030431945.1 Bacteroidia bacterium
ACCATGGTGTCGCCGTGGCCACCGAGGAGCATTGCCTGAATATCCTTGGAGCTGACATCAAGCGCCATACTCAGGAAAGCACGGTAGCGGGCCGTATCCAGGATACCGGCCATGCCGAACACGCGGTTTTTGGGCAGACCGGAAGCCTTGTAGGCCGCGTAAGTCATTACGTCGAGTGGGTTGGAGACGACAATGATGATGGGGTTCTTGCTGTGCTCCATGATGGAGCGGGTCACCATCGTAACGATCTTAGCGTTGGTGCTGATCAGGTCATCTCGGCTCATCCCCGGCTTACGGGGAATACCAGCGGTAATGACGACGATGTCACTGTTGGCAGTGTCAGCATAGTCATCAGTACCGGTGAGCCGGGTGCTGAAATGATCGACACTTGCCTGCTGGTAGCTGTCCAGGGCTTTACCCTTGGCGAAATCACCACGGATGTCGAGGATGACTACTTCGTTAACAAGATCTTTGTGGGCCAGTACATTGGCTACGGTGGCACCTACGTTTCCGGCGCCGACAACGGTTACTTTACTCATTTAGTTTGAACATTTTGGTTCCCTGCGGGACAGGTTACTTATAAAAGCAGGGCGAAAGTATAGAAAATTCGGCGGACTATTCGAAATGCCGCCCTGAAGACGGTACAGCCGACAATCATTCGCTACTTTTGAGCCTCAGAACTAGCAAATTCGCCATGAATCAACTTAAGTTTTCACTAGCCGTACTCTTACTGGCTGCCTTCTCTTTTTCTTTATCCGCCCAGGAGCAACCACTTGCGGAGCAAGGCTGCGGCATCAGTATAAAGTCTGACTGGCTCACCAAATACCAGGCGGGAGACATTCCCCGCGCAGAAAAGTCATTGGTAACCGAGTACATCCCGATGCGTCTGGTCATTGTTGGTGAAACCGATGGTTCTGGCTACGTTGACCCGCTAAAGGTATTAAAAACGTTCCAGGTACTGAATGAAGACTTTGCCAATTCCAACATCCAGTTCTACCTGACCTCCATTGATTACCTGAACAAGACGTCTCTCTACAATCATTCTACGACGAGCACGGGGTCTAACCTGGCTTTCCGGGAAAACCAGCCAAACGTTATCAACACCTATATCGTAGGAACGGCAGGGGGAGCGTGTGGCTACGCCACACCACGGACCAACTACCTGATCATGGATAAGGATTGTATGGGCACTATTGACCGGACCTGGAGCCACGAGATGGGGCACGTTTTCACCCTGGCCCATACCTTTTACGGCTGGGAAGGCGTTGGCGAAATCAGTAACATCGAACTTACCGAGCGGGCGCCCAACACAGTGCGGTACCGTGGGGAAGATATTCCCGTGGAGCGGGTAGATAGCAGCAACTGCGCTACGGCGGCTGATGGTTTTTGTGATACCTCACCCGATTACCTGATGGAGCGGTGGGCCTGTACCTTTGACGGCATCTACCGGGACAGCCTGACGGACCCCGACTCCACCCGTTTTGCCGTTAATGCCGGCAATATTATGTCCTACGTTTCGGACAATTGCCTTGGCGAAGACGGTTTCTCCGACGAGCAGGAAATGGCCATGATCACGAACCTCGCCGCCCGCAACGACTTCCGGTCCAATACAAGTGGAGCAGGAGCCGTGGCTGCTAACGGAGAGGATATGAACCTGCTGCTGCCGGAAAACAATGCCACGCTGGAAAACTCTGACTACGTTGAATTGCACTGGAACGCTGTACCTAACGCAGATTTCTACATCGTTCAGATCAACACCAGTACCAACTTTAACGGAGGTGTATTCAATACTTATACCACCACGGATACGACGTACACCATTGAGGAAGACCTGACCCCTAACCGGCGGTATTTCTGGCGGGTGCGCCCGGTCAACCGTTACCTGGTGGAAAGTGATTTCGGAGAGCAAACTTTCCGCTTTCGGAACGGTGAATTCCCCGTGGCGACCATCGATGCCGGCCTGAATGCCGCCATCACCGTAGCCCCCAACCCCGTTTTTGGCGGCCAGGACCTACGGATTAATGGTCAGGACCTCGGGGAAAACGGCACCTTGACGTACGCGCTGATCGACCCCGCGGGTCGGACGATGATTTCCCGGGAAAATATCCGGGTAAACGCCAGCGGGTTTAACGAACGGTTACAGACCAGCACG
The DNA here is from genome assembly GCA_030431945.1 of Bacteroidia bacterium. Classification (GTDB taxonomy): domain Bacteria; phylum Bacteroidota; class Bacteroidia; order Chitinophagales; family Saprospiraceae; genus Neolewinella. The sequence goes on from JAUIIF010000584.1 coordinate 2,153, forward strand.
CTCGCCGCCGGCGTTTATTTCCTGCGGATTCAGCTAAACGGTAAGCTGGTGACCCGCCGGGTCATGGTTACCCCGTAGCCCCGCGGCACTTTTTTGACTGAAAAGCCCGGTCCGGTTAGCCGGACCGGGCTTTTCAGTCGAAAAACTACACTTGTCGTTTTTCAATCATTTCCGTAACTTTGCCAGTAAAGTTCAACTAAAGGCCGATCTTGTGCCTTCACTGAAAAAAGCTACCCATGAAATTTTTCCAATATCTTTTATTATTGACAATTAGCTGGAGTCTGTTTACCTGTCAATCAGGAGGAGGCCCATCGGAAGGCACCCTGATCCGTGGTGAACTCGCTAATGCTGCGAACCTGAAGGTTTACCTGGATAAGGTGTCGATTAATTCCGCTAATAATGTTCTTGCCAATGCACCAATTGATGGCGACGGTAAATTTGCACTGGGCTTCCTGGATGGATTGGACCCTGGCATATACCAATTGAGGGTTGGGGCACAAAAGGCAGTCTTCTCCCTGGGAGAGGATGCTCGCTTGATTGAAATAAACGGAGAAGTTGCTGACCTGAGCAATTACGACTTCACGATCACCGGGTCGGATGAGGCCAAGGAAATGGTCAGTGCGATGCAAAGCCTGCGCCAGGGTTCCGTTACGGTAGAAGGTATTGAGGAAATTGTAGCCTCCGTAAAGAACCCTGAAACTGGTGCCTTTATCGCTTTTAACACCCTTTCCCGGGCTGGTGCGCAGGGTTTACCCGTTCATAAGAAAGTTATTGAGCGTTTGGCGGATGGATCGCCGACTAAGGCAACTTATTCAGCCTTTGTCAACGCGATTGAAAGCCAGCTTTCCCAGCAGCGGAGCGCTGAAATCATTCAGGTGGGTATGCCCGCGCCAGACATTAAGTTACCAAGTCCGGATGGTAAGGAATACGCGCTTTCTGATTTGAAAGGACAGGTCGTACTGCTTGACTTTTGGGCCAGCTGGTGTGGCCCCTGCCGCCGGGAGAACCCAAATGTGGTGAAGGTGTACGATAAGTACAAGAAAGATGGATTTACCATCTTCAGCGTTTCCCTGGATGGCTTGGACCCACGGCGTACGGCCGGGCTGAGTGCCGCGCAGTTAGAACAGGCTAACGAGGGGCAAAAGCAGCGCTGGGTAGATGCCATCA
>JAUIIF010000585.1 GCA_030431945.1 Bacteroidia bacterium
TCCGCATTTTACGCATCAACAACTGCAGGCACTTCAGGCCGTGGATTGGGGTACCATAAGTTTCCTGGTAATAGCTCAGGGGTTTACGGAGGCGAATCATCGCCAAGCCGCATTCATGGTGGATTGCATCGCTCATGTAGGGGGACCCTTTTGGGAAGGAAAACGCAAAGGTAGGGCGATAGTTAAATAGTAGGTAGGATAAGGTGCGGTTAATCCTGGGGAAATGCTCAAAAATTACGGCAAACGCTTTATGCCAATACCTGAGCCGGAGTAGGAGGAGGAAATTAACGCGCAGTCAGGGTGGTTCCTGGCCACGCAAACCGCCGGAGCAACTCCCTGACGTTAAGGAACTGTCCCCTGAAAATATGACGGCGCCCCGCCCGGTTACAGCAGGAAAACAACCCTGCCGTATGAAAGCCCTGTGCTCCACCCTGCTCCTTATCCTCCTGGCCGGTACCAGCGTCCGCGCCCAAAAGATTTTCCCCGCCCCCGTCAACGACATCGTTGCGGAGCGGACTAACCTCGAACGCCCGCCCCTGGCCTACCCACCCCTCCGCGAAGCGGACATCGTGTGGCAAAAACGCACCTGGCGCGTGATTGACGTACGGGAAAAAATCAACCACCCCTTCGCCAACCCGCAACGCCCGCTGGTCGACATCCTGCTCGGTGCCGCCGACCGCGAGGATCTCCAACTTTACAGCGCCATCGATGATACCTTTTCTACGCCGCTTTCCCCGGCCGAACGCCAGGCCATTGCCGGGGGAATCGATACCGTTGCGGTGGTGGATCCGCTGACCCAGGAAACCTCCTACGAATACCTGCCCCGTATTTTCAATGCGGCCTCCGTAACCCGCTACCGCATCCAGGAAGTCTGGTACATCGACCGGAATACGAGCCAGATGGAAGTCCGGATCATCGGGCTGGCGCCCATCATCGACGAGACGGGCGAACAGGACGAGTTCCTCTTTGAGCGCCCCCTGTTCTGGGTCTACTTCCCCGCCGCGCGGCCCGTCCTGGCCCGGGAGGCCGCATTTGTGGCGGACAACGGCTCGGCGGGTCGCAGCTGGGATGACGTCTTTCACCTGCGGCTATTCGACAGTGCGGTGATCAAAGAAGAAAATGTCCACGACCGGCGCATCAAAGATTATATCGTAGACGGTCGCTCGCAGCTGATCGCCGGCCAACGGATGGAACGGGAACGACTCGGCCGGGAGTCCGATCTGTGGAGCCACTAGGGAAGAGGGGCCGGACAGATGGTCTGAAAACAAAGCCGCTCCTCCTTCGGAAAGGGGGAGCGGCTCAGATTTGCGAAGCGGTTAAGCTTTACAGCTTGACTACTTCTGCCTGGATGGGGTAGTCGGCCAGGATGCGGTTCGTGAAGGCCATGTGCCCACGTGGAACGGCCAGGTAGAGTTTGCCGTGCTTGTAGTTAGCCAGGCTGCTGAGCAGTCGCCACTTAGTGACGAGCTCGCGCTCATCATCGGATTTCATGCCCAGTTCGAAGTAAGATTTTCGTCCGTTCACCTCACCGGTTACGTCGGGGATAAAATACTCCTCCGTGTCTTTACCACGGCGAATTTTGGCTGGCGTTTCGTAACCCTCGGCGTTAGCGCGAATGTTTTCGAATCCTTTTTTCTTGACGATTTTGTCGAGCAGCAGTGTGATCAGCTCGGCATCTTTTTGTTGTGCTTCCGTTAGGATACCATTTTCCATCTAATGTCAGAGGTTTTCGAATGAATGTTGTGCGGAAGAAACCGCAAGGCAGTGAAGGCGTCACCCTTGAAGCGGCCAAGGTAAGAAAGTACATTAACTTATTGCTGGGAATGCTTCCTCAATAAAACGTTATCAGCGTCCGTATAGTTGAAGAACGGCCGTCTTTTACCGCCCCTGAGCCTGGATAAATTTTCCGCTGCTGAGCGTCGGTCCTGCCAATCTTCCTTTTTGGGCGCGGACGCCGGTGCCGGGGTAAAATTTTCAGGAGCCGCACCGGCACCGTTTTTACCTTAGCGGCATGCGCAGCTACCTTATTATTTTCGTATTTCTGCTGGTGAGCTGCTCCGGCGGCGGGCCCGCCAGCTCCGCGCAGCAGCGGAGCGGGGCCGGCATTTATTACTGGAGAACCGCCTGGCAGCCAGCTCCCGCAGAACAGCAGGACCTGATCGCGGCCGGTGCCCGGCAATTATTCCTACGGCTTTTTGACGTTGATTGGGATTTTAATCAACAGCAGGCCCACCCCAAGGGAATGCTCCGGGTACCCGATTCGCTTTACCTGGACCCGGCCCTCACCGTCACCCCCGTTGTCTTTATTGCGGAGCGGGTCTTCCGGCAGGAGGTGGACGTGGCAGACCTGGCCCGGCGGGTAGGCCGCACCATTAAGGGCCTGACCGGCGCGCAACCCGCCTTCGGCACCATTACCCGCTGGCAGATTGACTGTGACTGGACGCCTGCCTCCCGCGACCGCTACTTCACCTTCCTCCGGGTTTTGCAGCAGCAGCAGCCTGCCATTACCCTCAACGTCACCGTTCGCCTGCACCAGTACCGCGAACGGGAGCAAAACGGCATACCCCCGGTAACGGAAGGTTTACTGATGTGCTACAATATGGAGCCGGTGGATCAGCCCAAAACGGTTAACGCCATTTACCGGGAGGACCTGCTGACCGGGTACCTGAAGGCACCACCCTACCCATTGGTGCTGGACGTGGCCCTACCCGTATTCGCCTGGGGAGCGGCCTTTCGGGAAGGCCGGTTTCTGGGAATCACCCCCCGGCCAACCGTGGTGCCGGGCTACCTGGAGCAGGCCGGCCAGCAGCATTATCTGGTTACCAGCGATACTACCCTGGGAAATACTTTTGTCCGCCCCGGAGATATTATTCGGTCCGACGGCCCCCTAAACACCGCCCAACTAGCCAAAGCTGCCGGGTTACTGACCTCCAAACCAGCCATCAGGGACCTGCTGCTTTTCGACTGGAACAGCGACGCATTTCGGGAATACGATGTAAGCAATATATGGTCGGCCTATTATTGAAAAATCCGGAAACTGCGGAGTAATTTCGCTTTCTGCCTGCGCCGACAACTGTAATCCCTGCCCAGCAGGCAGGCGATAATTTCCGCCACCTCCGCTTAATTTCATTACCGTGCCCTCCTTACTATTTCGTCTCTGCCTCCTGGCTTTTTTGCTCAGTTCCTCCTCCCTCAAGGCCTGCGGTTACTTCATCCTCGGAGAAGATTTTCGTATTGCCCTGCTGAATCCTTACCTGATCGGTGAAGACTACTCTGCCTTTTTCTATTCGGCGGACTACCTGAATCACCGCACCAAC
>JAUIIF010000026.1 GCA_030431945.1 Bacteroidia bacterium
GACTCTCCGCCACGGTGCAGCTTGTTGATGACCCAAATGCCCAGAAAGCCGGAGAGGAAGATGCCACTGAGGTAAATGTGTACCTGCGTAAAGTCAAATTCCTCATTAAAGCCGAAGGCGAGTGACTGGTAAAGCTGATTGACAATGATCAGCGCCCAGCTGGTCAGGGCCGAGCCGCGTTCCACGAAGGCTTTCAGGATGAAGAGCAGGCCCGCCACCGCAAAGGCTTCGGGCAGGTAACGCAGCAACCAGTCAGGGAGCAAAGCCTGGTGGTAGACGGCATAAAGCCCTATGAGGAAGGGGGGGAGGGCAAGCACGTAGGTCGCCCGGTCATCCAGGAAGGACAACTGCCGACCGGCCTTTTTCAACGGGTTCCACAAGTAGTTGAACTGGAAGCGGTCCAGGTTGAACTCCTTCAGCCCCAGCTGGTAAAACGTCAGTTTCCATTTGTCCCACCGCGTAACCATCGCCGGCTGCGCCGGCGGGGTAAAGTGAAAGAACTGCTCGTGGATTTTATAACTCAGCACTGATGGCGATACCAGCAGCTGGTAAGACCGCAGCAGGGCGTTGCCCACGAAGTGCAGTACCGCCAGCCAGGGTAAACCCAGGGCAACCCACACGAACATGATGCCGATCTGGGCGATGGACGAATAGCCGATCTGCGTTTTGATCGAAGACTGAACCCGGGCCGTAATCGTGGCCAGGAGGCAAGTGACGATACCGATTAACGCAATCAGGAAGTGAAAGACCAGGTTCTCCTGCCAGAAGGGAGCCGTCCGGATCAAGAGGAAAACACCGATGTGAACGGAGAGGGAACCGTAAAAAATCGCACTGGAAGTAGTCGGCCCCTCCATCGCCCGGGTCAACCAGGAGGAAAAGGGGAACTGTGCGGACTTCACCATGGCGGCCACGAGGAAGAGGCCGGGGATGACGTACTGGTAAATTCGTTCGTTCAGAATGTGGTCCTGAGATTCGTGCAGGCCCCGCACTTCCACGAAGTTGACGCTGTGGCCAAAATAGTGATGGATGATCCAGATGCCCAACAGGAGTGCTACGTCAGCCACCCGGTAGAGCGAGACCACCTTCAGGGCGTTTTTAACCGGCAGGTAGCGCTCCCGGTAGAAGCCGATCAGGAAGAAAGACGTAACCCCCAGCACTTCCCAGCCCACGAAGAGGACCTCCAGGTTGCCGGCAAGTAAGACGAGCATCAGCCCCAGGTAGAAGAATTTGAGGTTGTTGTAAAACCGTTTGTACCCTTTCTCCCGGTGCATGTACGTGCGGCTGAACCACAGAATGACGCCGGTAAGAAAGGTCGCCGTCAGGGCGTAGGTCAGGGAATAGCCGTCCAGCAGGAGGTTGAGGTCGAATTCCATCTCTTCGGCACGGAAAAGTACGGGCCCGCGGTAGTCCAGGGGGGCGAAACCGCCGCGCACCCAGTCTGCCGCCAGCCCGAGCAGCAGCAGGTAATTAGCCAGAACGCCAAGCAATGACGCCACGAAAATGGATCGCTCATCCTTATTGGAGAAGGTAAAACCGATCAGTAAGCCCAGTACGGGGAAAAGGAGCAGGAGGGGAAGTAAATTACTCATGATAACGGGGCTTATTTAGTGACGTAAACGGGTAGGTTCTCCTTCGTGGCATCCAGAATGTGATTGGTGCTCATCTCAGGAGCACTGATGATCACTTCCTGAATATCTGCGGCCCGTCGGGCCCCGCTGAGCGGTTGGTAGCGGTGGAAAGCGCCGTCGCGGAAGAGGTAGGTATGGCCGTCATCCGGAGAGACGGCGGCCAGGTGAATCCATCCTTTGGCGAACCAGTCGTAAATGGCCTGGTTTTTCCGGATGACCTGCAGGATGATCGCCGGTCGTTGTTCGATAATCATCAGTAGTCGTACGGGATCATGGTTTTCAATCATCTGCAACGGAAGGCCACTGCGCAGGTCGCCATCCGAGCTGTTGGCTACGCCAAACAAGCCCGTTACGTTATGCGGCAATTTGGTGCCGGCGCCCATCTTTTCGATGTCCATGCGCGAGAAGTAGTACTCCAGGTTAATGCCGCCGCAGACAACGGGAAGCGGAGCGATTACTTTGGTCAGCATGCTTCCGTCCGGGTCGGTCCGGTAGTCGTAAGACTGGAGGAAGGCGCGCCGGTCCAGGAACAATCCCTTCATGCCCGAGCGTCCGCCCACGTAGCAGAGTGCATTGGTGCCATGACCCAGTTCGGGGCGCGGCTCAAAGTAGGATACCGACCGTTCCTTGATCGCCCGTCGTACTTTCCGGATGTCGGCCGTATGATCAATGGACGCAAAACGGCGGCTTCGCTCGCGGGCATTAAGGTCAAGGGCCGTTTCAAAATTGGCCTTGTTGATCGCATGCCGCCGCGCGTTCTCCGCATTCAGCTGGTCTTCGTCGTACCACCTGATCTCATCACTGGCCGTATCGTGCATGCCGCCGACGAATTGGAGGCCCGCAGGCAGGTGCAAATTACGTTGATGGAGCAGGGCCCGGACTTCCGGGTGATTCCCCATGAAAGCGAAGACCCTGGCGTTGATGGCCCCCGGCCGGCCACTACACGCCCCGCAATCGTGGGCGCCGTGGTGGGGGTTGTTGGCACTGCTGCTGCCGTGGGCAACGGCGTAGATCAGGGGGGCAAAATTATCCGTCAGGCCAATGCTTTTCAGGAGGCCCTCGACCACGTCAGCCATTTCAGGAATGGTGTAGCCTACCTGCACCCCGTTTTCCCGGTGGGCGGGGTCAACGTTTTCGATCAGGAGTTTACCCGCAGGATCCATGTGGCTGAAGGCGTCGGCAATATCCGGCCGCATTTGCGGGCGGAATTGATCCATCAGCATCCGGAAGCCGGCGACGAGGCCGATGGAAAAGGAAGCCATCAGGCCACGCCGGAAGGTGTGGGAACGCGCATCGTGGTACCGCTCCCGGGCGTGGCTGGTGGTCACGGCCACTTCTTTGATGAGGTGGGAGGGGGTTACGGGCGCCGGACAGTTCTTTTCGTAAAATTTACCGCCGAAAGGCTGGAAGTAAATGGCTGCACCAAAGAAACCCGGAGCCCCCAGTGTTTCACACGCCGGGTCGACGGCCTCAACGTGCCGCCGGATCGAATCCTCGCGGTCATCAATACAGAACATGGCCTGGAAGGTGGGTTGTTCCGGCCGGATGGCGACCGGGCTTTTAGCCAGGTGGTCAATTGCCCCCAGCACCTCGTCGTAATAGTTCAGCTCGAAGGCGGATTGCCACAGGCGCAGTACCTCTTCCCGCTCGCTGGCGGGCTCGTCGGCAAAATATTGCTCAGGCTTGTCAGTTCGGCCACTGGCCAGTGGCTGCCACCTGCTGCCCAGTACGGTATCCAGGGCGTCAATTTCCAGGAGTAGCTCCAGGATGATGAGGTCGCGCAGCGTTATCCTTTTCTGGTACAGCAGTGTGTCGGGGGTGCCTTCCACGGCGGCTACGAAGCCGCTCCAGCCCTTGTGGGCGAACTGCTGATCGAAAAGATAATTCTCGTAGAACGCAGGTTGGCCTACTACCAGGTCCAATAATTTTCGCACGCTCAGCTCTTCGGCGGCCAGTAACTGCCGGACGCGATCAGAGCGAAAAAAACTGGTGTAACTGTTGGCTTCCAGCTTCCGGATGGCGGGCAGCAACCCTTCGTTTTCGAAGGGGAAATGCCACAGGGAGATGCCCTGGTCCAGGTAGCTGGCCAGGATGCGGAACAGTAGTGGCTGCACCTGGTTGTCTAAGTCGATCACGTACTTCTCCTTCCAGCCTTTGCGCAGCCGTCCAATCTTTGGTTGGTACGGCTGGGGGTAGTCGTTCTTCAGCAGTTTGTCCTGCCAATCCTCCAGGCGCTCAGCGCCTTTATCTTCCTTGATTACCCGTTGCAGAATTTCCGGACGAATCCGTCCCTGGCCGTACAGTTTGCGGTACTCATTAAGGTTAAAGGTTACCCGAATACCGAATATCCGGGAGGCTTTGAAAATACCGCTGAAAAATTCTTCCTCCTGGAAGGCGTGCAGGGAGTTATGGTGGACGAAGTCCTTCAGGGCCAATTGGGCGGGTAGGTAGTGGGCCAGGTCGTGTAAAACCCGGGCCTCGTCAAAATGACCGGTAGGGACGACGTGCTTGGGGGGAGCCACTGTTGTTGACTGGCTACCGAGTACTCTGGCCGCAAGTGGATGACGAGATACCGGTCGTAAATTGTCCAGTCCGACCAGGTCTACGTGGCCCCCCGTCCGGGCGTAATCTTCTTCAAAATGATGCAGGTTTTCCATCACGGAGTGATCAATCAGCCGGGTGTTCTCCAGCATGATCTCTACTTTTCTGCCCGCAGGAATGGTATCCAGGACTTTCTTTAACCCCAGGTAATTGGTGAAAAGGGCCGCTTCTCCCAGGGCCAGGCGGACGTTTTCACCGTCATCCTCCAGCCGCGCATTTCCCCGGAAAAGGCTTTTCAGGGAGGCGCCCCGGAAAAGGTGGATGACGATCTTCAGGGCGATGCCCGCCGCAATACCGATCAGCAGGTCCTCAAACAGCGTGAAAAATATCGTGGTAACGAAAATGGCCAGTTGTTCCGGTCCGATCTGATAAGTGTGCAGGAATTCCTGCGGGTGGGCCAGCTTGACCCCCACGGCAAAAAGCATGGCCGCCAGGGCTGCGTTCGGAATCATCTCCAGGAGGGGGTAAGCCAGCAACGCAAACACGAGCAGGAAGAGACCGTGAAAAAAGTTGGCCCACCGGGTACGACCGCCCTGAGCGACGTTGGCGGAGCTACGGGCAACTTCGGAGATCATGGGCAGGCCACCAATAAAGGCCGCGAAGGTGTTGGCAATGCCAACGGCAATGATGTCTTTGTTGGGGTCTGACTTGCGCTTCCAGGGGTCGAGCAGATCAATGGCTTTTACCGTCAGCAGGCTTTCCAGGCTGCCGACCAGGGACACCATAATGACGTACTTGATGAATACACCCAGCATGGTAATGCCGGAAAAGTCTGCCTGATACCCCACTTGTTCGGCCAGGTTGCCCACCTTAACGAGGGTGTAGGACGGTGAAGCCGCCAGGTCAAAGTAAAGGCCCGCAGGGATGGCGAAAAGTAATACCAGCAGGGGCGCAGGAATTTTTTTAAGCACGGGGTGCTTCACCAGTTGCCACCCCAGCATGATCGCCAGGCTGATGCCCCCGATGATGGAGACCTTAGGGTCCAGGTTAGCGAAAAATTCGGGGATGGCGGCAAAAAGTTCCAGCGGCCCTTTCCCCTTCATGAGTACGGGGTCGACGTTGAGCAGTACCGGAACCTGCTTGGCAATGATGATCAGACCAATCGCCGCCAGCATGCCGTGAACGGCCGCGAGGGGGAAAAAGTCCACAAACTTCCCGAACTTCAGCAAGCCGAAGCCGATCTGCAGTAACCCGGCAACAACCATCACCCCCAGGGTGAGTTGCCAGCCGGTCGTACCACCGCCAAACTCCGTTACGGCACCAGCTACGATCACGATGAGGCCGGCAGCCGGCCCTTTTATGGTCAGTTTGCTCCCGGTAAAAAAGGTGGCGACCAAACCACCGATGATGGCGGAAACCAGGCCCATGACGGGCGGAAATTCAGATGCTTTGGCAATCCCCAGGCTCAGGGGCAGGGCCAGGAGGAAGACGACGAAGCCTGCCGTCAGGTCGGAGACAAAGTTCTCCTTCAATCCCGCCAGGCCATCCTGGGGCCGGGGGAGTACATTATTATGTTGATTCACTTAAGATTAGCTTTATTGAAACACCTATTGTTCCCGCCAATCCGCTAACGGAGGGGGAGCAATTACTTCAGACCGGAGATGTCCGGATTAAGCGGGTGTTTAACAATCAAGCTTGAGGGCCTGGAAGAGAATGTACCTTTTGCGTAAAGGCGGACTGCAGGGAAGGAAAATGACGGTATTCCAATCCGTCAGGCAGTCAACGATCGGCAGACCAAAATTGGTCATGACCACTTTATCATCAGATTCTTCCTCCTCCTCTTCTTCCGTTTCCTCCCGTGGTTCCCGGAGATCGTAGTCTTCGGTCAGCAGAGGTACGGATAAAGCGAAAAGATCACTCGCCGGAACGTCGTCGCAGGAAGTAACTTCCACGTCGTCCCCGCTGACCGTAGCCGCCGCACCGCCCCGCACTCCCAGGGGGAGCAGGACGATGAACAAGAGATAACAAATTCTTTTCAGGGCACTCGTCGGCCGCGGCGCGACGTTGGCACTGGCCCGTCCGCCAGAAAAGCGGTTCTCCATGGCCACAAAGCTTCCCCACTGGCCGACGAGCGAAGACGCTGCTAGCTGAACTTGCGGTTGCCTGGATAGTCTTTTGGAGTATGCCATAAAATGTGGGGCAAATTTAGGACTTTTCCTAGCCTTGTCCCTAACTATTTTTTGATCATTTAGTCGCCCATTTACGGTGGCTGCTAAGCGGTCGGTGGCCAGCCCGAACTGATTAATCGGGAACGTTGAGTTCCTCCTTGAGGTCCGCAAGCCGTTGCAGCAGCCGGGTTTTTACGGCTTCCAGTTCCGGATCGTCGATCCGGTTGTTCATCTCGGAGGGGTCTTCCAGCAGGTCAAAGAGTTCGTAACCTTCAAAACCGGGTTCGGTGAACTGGATGAGCTTGTACCGCTCGTCGCGTACGCCTTCGTGGCGGGCCACCCGGTGGAAGCTGGCCATCTCCTGATAATAACGGTAGTAGATGTCTTCCCGCCAGTCTGCCGGAGTGCTCCCCGCCAGCAATGGTCGCAGGGAGACGCCCTGAACCTCCGCCGGAGGCGTCAGGCCGGCGTAGTCCAGCAAGGTGGACCCGAGGTCGATGTTGAGGACCAGGTCGTCGTTCTCCGTCCCGGCTTTCACGGCGGCAGGGTAGCGGATCATCAGGGGCGTCCGGTGACTTTCCTCGTACATGAAGCGTTTGTCGTACCAGCCGTGCTCGCCCAGGTAAAAGCCCTGGTCTGAGGTATAAATGACGATGGTATTTTCCGCCAGGCCGGCCGCATCGAGGTAATCCAAAACGCGCCCGACGTTGTCATCTACACTCTTTACACTGCCCAGGTAATCCTGCAGGTACCGCTGGTAGCGCCAGCCCAGTTCATCGCTGGTTCCTTTTACGTCCTGCCACTCCTGCCCGACCCGCGCCAGGAAGGGTTCCCAGGCGGCCCGCTGTGCGGGCGTAAGGCGTTCTATTTCCCGGTAGAAGTATTCAGCCATGATCCTGGTGCCGCCGGGCCAGAAAGTCGCTCCGCCGGTACCGGGGTCGTTGGGTTCGTATTGCTCCAGGACTTTGAGGTCCTGGCTTACGAACATATTGGCGATGCGCATATCCGCATGCGCGGCGGCAGCCCGCCCCTGGTATTCGTCACGCAGGTTGGCAGGTTCCGGGTAGCGCTTATCCAGCAGGCCGGCCAGGTCACTCGTGTCCGGCATCCAGTTGCGGTGAGGCGCCTTGTGCCAGTACAGCATCATGAACGGCTGCCCGCCGGAGGCACTGCGCTGTAATTCCTCCAGCGCGTAGTCGGTGATCAGGGTGGTGGTATACCCGGTTTCGGGGGCCAGGGTGTCTCCGTTATGGACGAAGGTCGGATTGTAATAATCCCCCTGCCCGACGAGGCCGCGGAACTCATCAAAGCCACGGGGCAGGGTCTTCAGGTGGTGCTTCCCGATCAGGGAGGTACGGTAGCCGGCGGCCTGCAAGGCCTCCGGGAAGGTCCACTGATCCGGACGGAATGCCGAGAGGTTATCAATTTTTCCGTTCAGGTGGCTGTATTTACCGGTCAGAATGGCTGCGCGGCTGGGGGCACAGATTGAGTTGGTCACGAAACTGTTGCGGAACAACATGCCTTCGTTGGCGATCCGGTCCAGGTTCGGCGTCTGGGTCAGCTCGTCCGAATAAGCCGAAATGGCCCGCTGGGCGTGGTCATCCGCCATGATGAAAAGAATGTTGGGCCTCACGGATGGTGCAACGGCTTCGTTTTCCGGGGCGCGGCCGCAGGTGCAGACCAGCAAACCTAAGGAGCAGAGGAGGGAAAAACGGAAGAGCATGGAAAGGGGGATTATTACACTGCCAGACAAATGCTACCTCTCGGCGGGCGAATCAGGCCGCTACGCGTCCGCTTCGGCCGACGAGCGTCCGTATTTGTCTGGCAGTGAGCTGTAGTTATTTAGTCGGGCCTGGCGGTGCCAGCTGCACCATGACGCCCATCACGACCATGATCATACCGTCAGTACCTTCCTGACTTTTGAAGACGACGTAAAGGTCATGGGGAGTGGCCGTATCCATGTCGGCGGGCAGGGCAACGGGGACGGTCAGCAGGGGCGGGGCGGTTTGCGCACCTTGTCCGGGCATTTCATTGGTGGTTTCCAATAGGGGGGAGGTACCTACGAGAGGTCCGTCCGGCTGGTCGAGGTGCAGTTCGATGGTGCCCCCCACGGCGTTGAGCATCGGTACGGGGGCGGAGGCAACAAAGCTGACGGCACTGACGCCGTTCAGGCTGACGTTGTTCAACCTGGCGTAAGCCCCCGAGCCTTCCGGGAGCAGAAGATTGTTGCCGCCGAAGGAGAGTTTGCGAACGTCAACAAACTCATCGAACGCGTGAGGATCAATCTGGGCATTCCGCAGGACAACCGTTTTTTCAGCGGCCAGAGAGGGCAGACCCGCTGCGCCGGCATCCTGATAAGCTGCCCGCAGGATAAATACGCCTTTACCCGGGTCGCCCTCGGGAAGGGTGGGGACGTAATTACCACTGAGCGGAAGCGTTTTGGCTTCCGCGGCCAGTCCGAGGATGTAGCGAACCATTTCTACGGCGTCGGCCGTAGACAGTTCGGGATGAGCGGCCATGGCCGTCTCTCCCCAGACACCGCTACCGCCGGAGATGATTTTCCCCGTCAGGTATTCCAGCGCATTTTCGTCTTCGGCGTACTTAAGGGCTACCTCGCGGTAGTTGGGCCCAATGGATTTTTCGGCAACTTTGTGGCAGGAAATACAGTCGTTTTCCCCGATCAGCACCGCGCCTTTACTCATCATTGCACCGGCGTCCGCGCCCCGGTGCCCTTGTTCAATAATCACTTTGTCGTACCCTTCGGCCAGGTAGTCAACGCTGAAAGCCACGCGGTCTGCAGCAATCCCCTGGCCCAGCGTACCGTCTTCGGCGTCCGTTACCATCACGTTGTACGGAATGGGCTGCCCGGGGACGTAGAATGAATTGCTGCTGCCACCCAGGTCTAGCTGCACGACGGGCATTTCGTTGCCGACGATGATTTCGGTAGACTGCGTTACCCGCCCACCGTTTCCGTCGTCGACCGTCAGGGCCGCCTGGTAAACGCCGTTATCCGTCAGGTTAAGTTCGGCCGTCTGGCTCGCTACGGTGGTCGTAAAGCCATTGTCTGACGTTACGTTCCAGGTATAAACGAGCTGGTCATTGTCAGGGTCCGTAGTCCCTTCCGCACTCAGGGTTACGGGCAGTGGCGCCGCACCACCTGAAGTGCTCGCTACGAGGGTAGGATTGGGCGGACGGTTGCCGGCGTTGTACTCGATCCGGATCAGACGTGCGTCATCATTCTGGGTAAACCAGCCGGTTCCGTATTCCAGCATATACAGGTCGCCGTTGTCGGCAAAGACCATGTCCATCGGGTTACTGAAATTGTAGCTGGGCAGGAAACGCTCCATGGAAACAAGGTTGCCTGCCTCATCCATGGTGACGACGTAGAGGAAGCCGCGCATCCACTCGTAAGCGATCAGTTTTCCGTCGTAATACTTCGGGAAAGGCCGGGCGGCGCCGGCGAAGTCAGCAGCGTAATAAACGGGGCCGGCCATGGCATTCCGCCCACCGCTCCCCATCAGGGGGAATTCGGGAGAAGGCCCGTAGGGGTACCAGATGAAGGCATTCTGGGCCGGGGGGAGCTGCTCCAGGCCGGTGTTGTTGGGGGAAGAGTTGATGGGCGCAGCCGGATCCCACTTGGCGAGCGATTTTTCGGCGGCAAAATCATACTTGTTGTACGCTTTGTTGTTGCCGACAAAGTGAGGCCAGCCAAAGTTTCCGGCTTCCCGGGCCTGGCCTACTTCATCGTGGCCCGCGGGGCCACGGTTGGGGTCCGGGTCGTTGGCGTCCGGGCCTACGTCGCCCCAGTACACGTAGCCCGTATGCTGGTCTACGGAAATCCGGAAAGGATTGCGGTGGCCCATGGTGTAGATTTCCGGCCGGGTTTTGGGCGTTCCTTCGGGGAAGAGGTTGCCGGCGGGGATGGTATAACTACCATCGTCTTCGGGGTGAATGCGGATAATTTTTCCGCGCAGGTCGTTGGTGTTGGCCGAAGACTTTTGGGCGTCCCACGGGCCCCGGTCGGGCCGCTCATCACTCGGGCTGTAGCCGTTGGAGGCGTGGGGGTTGGTGTTGTCACCGGTGGAGAGGTAGAGGTTACCGTCCGCGTCCCAGGCGATGGAGCCACCGGTATGGCAGCACTGCTTGCGCTGCACGGGGACTTCCAGCATGACGATTTCTGATTCCAGCGGTAATTCGTCTCCCTGCATGGTGAAACGGGAAAGACGGTTGACGGATTTATCGACCGGAGAATAAAAGAGGTATATCCAGTTGTTGGTGGCAAAATCAGGATCCTTGTTGAGGCCGAGCAGGCCGTCTTCGGCCGTCGCTTCTTCCCCCTTCTCATTTTTTTCGTACTTCAGGCTGACGGGGATCTCCGCGATGGTTTTCATCTCTTCCGTAGCCGTATTGAAAAGCTGGACCTGCCCTTTGCGCTGGATAAACAGGATACGGTCCTCGTCCAGCAGGGTAAGCTCCATTGGTTCGTCCAGCTTGTCTGCCAGTACGATTTTGGAGAAGCGGTTTTCCTCCGGCCGCGCTTTTTCGTAGTCCAGGGGCTGCGGGTTGGCACCGCCCATGGCGTAGTTGATACCCGCCCAGAGGTGGTTGAGGAAGAGAGGTTCTGCGTAGGTTTCGTCCGTGTGGCCCATCGCCGTGTAGAAAGAGCGGCCACCGTCGAATTCGTGGTACCAGCTCATGGGATGAAAATCGGGGTTGCTGCCGCCCACGTAGCTTTCATTGTCAATTTCCAACACCGGATGAATCTTGTCGGAGATGTTCTTGAAGGCATAAAATTCATCCGTACGCTTGAAGGTGTCCGGCATGCCCTGAGTGGCCCAGTGGTCTTTTTCCAGTACGTGAAAGGTTCCCTCCTGCACGTTGCTGGGGGTACTTGGGTGGTCCAGAAAGTAAGCGCCGGCCAGTTGGCCGTACCAGGGCCAGTCGTACTCCGTATCGGTGGCGGAGTGCACCCCGACGTAGCCGCCCCCGGCCTGAATGAAGCGTTCGAAGGCCACCTGCTGCGCGGGGTTCAAAACGTCGCCGGTAGTATTGAGGAAAATTACGGCACGGTAGTTGCGCAGGGAGGCATCGGTAAACACCTCCGCATCTTCGGTAAAGGTGGCTTCAATGCCTTTTTCCGTAGCCATTTTCTTAATGGCGGTAATTCCCGCAGCAATGGATTCGTGGCGAAAGCCTTCCGTTTTACTGAAGACCAACACGCTGTTGGTGACTTCGGGACCAGGGCCGCAGGCCGTAAGCACCAGCAATAGGAGTGCGGCGAAATAAGGACGGAAAGAAAAAGACGGCATAATGATCAGTGATTTTGTAGTTGTTGCTGGGTGAAGTTTAGCTATTCTGCGGGGAGCCCTACGGAAAAGGTAGCGCTGCCCCAGATATCTCGTGAAGAAGACCCCGCCAGGAGGTGATAGGTTCCTGCTTCGAGCCGCCAGCCCGCCTCGTCTTCGTTCCAGTAGCGGAGGTCTGTCACCGGAAGGGAGAAAGTAAGCTGCGTACGCTGGCCCGGGCGTAAGACGGGCGTTTTGGCGAAGGCTTTCAGCTCCTGGTCCGGCCGGTCTATTCCCGAATCCGGAAGGGAAGTGTAGAGCTGAACGACTTCCTGGCCGGGCAGGTTACCGGTATTGGTGACGGATAGCTGCACGAAAAGACTGTCTCCGGAAACGGTTAGTTGCAACTCCCCGGCCTCGAACCGGGTGTAGCTGAGCCCGAATCCGAAGGGGTAAGCTACCGGAATATTTTCTTTGTCGAAGTGCCGGTAGCCTACGTAGATGCCTTCTTCGTAATTGGTGTAATCGAGGTTCTTAACCTGTTCGGCAGCCGGTTTTAGTGCCCGGTTCCCGAACAGGAAATCCTGCATGTTCATGGTGCCACCACCCGCCGGGAAATTGGCGGAAGAGGCATGGTCGCGCAGGTGGATGGGAAAAGTCATCGGAAGTCTTCCACTCGGATTCACCTGACCGGCCAATATGGCTGCTGCGGCATTACCGCCTTCCTGCCCGCCTTGCCAGGCCAATAAAATGGCATCGGGCCGGTCCTTCCAGGAAGCAGTCTCAATTACGCCGCCAACGTTAAGGACCACGATGACCTTTTTTCCGGCTGCGTGAAAAATGTTGCAGGTGCGGTCGATAAGGTCCTGTTCGTTACTGCGTAAGAGAAAATCGTCAACCTCCTGGCGATCCCCTCCTTCACCACTGTTACGCTGCAAGGTGATCACCGCGACATCTGCGCTGGCCGCCAGCACGGTTAGCAAGGAATCCGCATACACCATGGCCGGTGGTTCGTAGGGGGCAAACATGGCCTGCATGCCCTCGGGCTTAACGAAGGCTTCCCGGTTGGCCGCTTTGTGCGCAGCGTAAGCAGACCGGGCCGTTTCGTTGACGGTAAAACCAATCTCCGTTAGCCCCTGATCAAGGGATACGGAGTAGGCCTCATTCACATCTCCGGAGCCGGTACCGCCGGCAATAAAATCATACGACCCGTTGCCCAGCAGGGCCAGGTTGGCCTCCCGGGGCAGGGGCAGGGCACCCTCGTTTTTCAGCAGTACCATGCCTTCGGCAGCAGCTTGCCGGGCAATTTGCGCGTGGGCTTCCAGGTCCGGTTGGTTTGCGTTTGGGTAGTTCTCCATTTTTCTGGACTTGAGGATCAACGCCAGAATCCGGGCAGCAGCCTGATCGATTACGGCGAGCGGTAAAGCTTCGGTGCCGGCTGCTTGTTTGAGGGCATTCCACTGCAGTTTAGTTCCCGGTTGCAGCAGGTCGTTCCCCGCAGCGACCATCGCTGCCGGGTCATCTCCGCCAAACCAGTCCGACATCACCACGCCCTCAAAGCCCCATTCCTCCCGCAGTACCTGCGTCAGTAAATAAGGGCTTTCGGAGACGTAGGTGCCGTTGACCCGGTTGTAGGATGACATGATCGTCCAGGGCTGGGCAGCCTTGACCATGATCTCGTAGGGCTTCAGGTAAATCTCCCGCAGGGCCCGCTCCGAAAGCCTGGAATCGTTGATGAAGCGATCCGTTTCCTGGTTATTCGCCACGAAGTGCTTCACGGAGGTGCCGACACCGTTGACCTCAATACCGTTGATCATCGCCGCCCCGATCTTCCCGGTCAGTACGGGATCTTCGGAATAATATTCGAAGTTCCTGCCGCACAGCGGGTGCCGGTGAATGTTGACCCCCGGGCCCAGCATCACGTCAATTCCATATTCCAGGGCCTCATTGCCCATGGCGCTGCCTACCTGCTCGACCAGGTCGGTATCCCAGGTGCTGGCCAGGAGGGTGCCGATCGGGAAAGCCGTAGCGTAGTAAGTGCGGTCTTCTCCCTTGCGGTGAGGTTCGATGCGCAGGCCCGCCGGTCCGTCCGATAGGTAAAGGGTCGGCAGGCCGAGTCTCGGGGTAGGAACGATTGTTCCCACCGCCCCCGGCACCTCACTGCCGCCGAGCCCGAGGGCCGAACCGAGGCCGGATCCTTTAAGCAGGTGAATCTTCTCTTCGGTGGTCATCTGTTGCAGCAGGTCAGCCACCCTTGCCTGCAGGGGCTGGCGGTCGTCTTCGTAAGGGTCCAGGGTGCCGTTTCCGTTTCTATCCGTAAAAGTCCGGTCACCAAGGGGGATTTCCTGCAAGACCGCCTCGCGGGGAGGCGTTGGTTCAAAATTCAGGAAGGTGGTGTACAGGTAGTAGGCTCCCGCTGCCGCCGCCAGCAACAGCACCGTCAGTACGATCAGTACCCCCTTTAAAAGCTTCTTCATGATCCCGGTTATACTTTTTGGAGTTGGCCCCAATCGCGCCGGCTCTCGCCAGGCTATCGTAAAGATAAGGGCATTTTATTATTGTCTGAATAAAAGATAATAACTTTATGGCCATGGACCAATTTGAATTTTACCGATCCAGCGAGCACGAGCACCTGCAGCAATTGTCTGTTGATTGCGTCATTTTCGGTTATCAGGACCAGAAGCTGACGGTACTAATTCCGAAATTGGACCTGATTGGGGACGTCTGGGCGTTGCCCGGCGGCTTTATCCGGCAAACGGAAAGTATTGACGAGGCGGCGTTGCGCATTCTTGCGTCCCGGACGGGCATCAACGCTATTTACCTGGAACAATTCCGGGTTTTCGGAGAAACAGAGCGGTCCAGCCGCAAACTACTTGATCGCTTGCTGCGCCTGAATCCTGGCCTGGCGGAGCAGGTTGCCCTGAGCCCGGAGGGGTATGAGTGGATCACCCGGCGTTTTGTGTCGATTGGCTACTATGCTTTGGTGGATATGCGGAAAGTAATCCTGAAAAAGCAGGAATTTGACGCTTCCATTGATTGGTACCCGGTACAGGAGTTGCCGGAGCTGATTTTAGACCACCAGGAGATGGTCACCCACGCGCTGGAGACCTTGCGCCTCCACATTGATCGCCAGCTTGTCGGCTTCAACCTGCTGCCGGAAAAGTTTACCATGCGGGAGCTGCGGGAGCTGTACGAAGCCGTATTTGACCGCCCTTTTGCGCGCAATAATTTTCAGAAAAAAATGCTTGACCTGGGCGTCCTGGAGCGCCTGGAAAAGAAATTTACCGGCGCGGCCAACCGGGCCCCTTTCCTCTACCGTTTTGCCCGCTGACCGGCCTTAGCAATTGTAGTGGGGCAGGGAGGAGGGGCGCGGCCGCAGGTGCAGGGGAAGGGTAATAAAAATTGCTCTTTTGTTCCTGGCTGGCACCGGCGTCCGCGCCTTATTTGCTCCATTTATCGGTCCGCAAAAATCCCTAAAATCGTAATTCGCGGTATTTCTTTTTAAATTTAAGCTAAGTCCGGCAGCACGGAGCCTGGAATGATCCCCCCGGCCTTTGTATCTTGGGCCAAACCACAAACTTCAGCGCATGTCTACCCCGAAAATCAAACGTTTTAAGAAAATTTTGGTCGCGAATCGCGGCGAAATTGCCATCCGGATTCTGCGGGCTGCCAGTGAACTGAAAATAAAAACGGTGGCGATCTACACCTACGAAGACCGCTACAGTCTGCACCGGTATAAAGCGGATGAGAGCTATCAGATCGGGCCGGATGATGAGCCTCTGCGGCCGTACATCGATATCAAGGCGATCATCAAATTAGCCGTTGAGAAAAAGGTCGACGCCATTCACCCCGGGTACGGATTTCTGTCAGAGAACGTAGATTTTGCCCGGGCTTGCCGTGCTGCAGGCATTGCTTTTGTTGGCCCCGCCCCGGAGAGTATGGACCAGCTGGGGGACAAAGTCGCCGCCAAAAACCTCGCCCGCCGGGTGGGGGTGCCGTTGATCATGGACAGTGATAAGGACATCTCTGATCCGGAAGTTGCGGCGAGCGAAGCCGCGGCCATCGGCTACCCCGTCATCATCAAAGCCGCCTCCGGTGGCGGCGGCCGGGGGATGCGGGTGGTGCGTAACGAAAAAGACCTGCGGGTGGAAGTCGTCGATGCCGCCAGTGAAGCCGAAAAGGCCTTCGGTGACGGTACCATCTTTCTGGAAAAATTCATCGAGAACCCGCGCCACATCGAAGTCCAGCTCCTGGGAGACCACTACGGCAATCTGGTGCACCTGCACGAACGGGATTGTTCCGTACAGCGACGCTTTCAGAAAGTCGTGGAGGTTGCGCCGGCGGCAAATCTGAAGGACGAGGTAAAAGAGAAACTGTACGAATATGCCCTGAAACTGGGCGAAGCCGTCGGCTATTACTGTGCGGGCACCGTAGAGTTCCTGGTTGATCAGGACGATTCCATCTACTTCATCGAGGTCAACCCCCGCATCCAGGTGGAACACACCATTACGGAAGAAATCACGGGCATTGACCTGGTGCGGACCCAGTTCCTGGTGACGATGGGCTACCCGCTTGATCACAAAACGATTTACATCCGCAGTCAGTCGGATATCCAGGTGAACGGCTTTGCCGTACAGTGCCGGGTGACGACCGAAGACCCGGCCAACGACTTCAAGCCGGATTACGGAACACTGATCGCCTACCGCTCCGCCAGTGGTATGGGCATCCGGCTCGATGCCGGTTCGGCCTTCCCCGGCGCCGTTATCAGCCCGTACTTTGACAGTCTGCTGGTAAAGGTAACGGGTACCGGCCGTACGCTGGAAGGGGCAGCGGACCGGCTGCACCGGGCGCTGCGGGAATTCCGGGTCCGCGGCGTGAAAACCAACGTCGGTTTTCTGCTGAACCTGCTGGAAAACGAAGACTTCCAGAAAGGAAAGGCCACCGTACGCTTCATCCCCGAGCACCCGGAGCTGATGAAGCCGCACAACTTCCGGGACCGCGGAACGAAAATGCTGACTTACCTGGCGGACGTGATCGTCAATGGCAACCCGGACGTGAAAAACCCGGACAAAGAGCGCAGTTTCCTCAAGCCGGTGGTCCCCGCCTTTGATCAGTTTGCGGACATCCCCAAGGGAAGCCGGGACCGGCTGCACGACCTGGGCCGCGACGGCTTCGTCGACTGGCTGAAAGCCGAAAACCGGATTCAGTATACAGATACCACCTTCCGGGATGCCCACCAGAGCCTGCTGGCCACCCGGATGCGTATGATCGATATGCTCAACGTGGCCCGCAGCTACGCGGTGAACCAACCCGCTGACCTCTTCAGTATGGAGGTCTGGGGCGGTGCTACTTTTGACGTCGCGATGCGCTTCCTCAAGGGAGACCCCTGGCGTCGGCTCCGTAAGATCCGGACGGCCATTCCCAATACGATCCTGCAGATGTTGCTGCGTGGCAGCAACGGGGTAGGGTACAAGGCTTATCCCGATAACCTGATCATCAAATTTATTGAGGAAGCTGCCCGTGGCTTTGAGTTATACGATGACGAAGATAACCCCCACCGGGTGACCGGCCTTACGGGCGGCATCGACCTCTTCCGCATCTTCGACTCCCTGAACTGGGTGAAGAACATGGAGGTCAGCATCAAGACGGTCCGGGAAAATACCGACAGCCTGGCGGAAGCCTGCATCTGCTATTCCGGAGACATTACGGACCCGAAGAAGACCAAGTTTAACCTCAAGTACTACATCAACCTGGCCAAGCAGCTGGAAAGTGCGGGAGCTCACCTGCTCGCCATCAAAGACATGGCCGGCCTGCTGAAACCTCTGGCCGCCACGGAGCTCATCCAGGCGCTGAAGGAAGAGACCAATCTGCCGATTCACCTGCACACCCACGATACGAGCGGCATCCAGAGTGCTACGTACCTGCGGGCCATTGAAGCCGGGGTGGACGTCGTGGACGTGGCGATCAACAGCCTTTCCGGGCTGACGTCGCAGCCGGGGTACAACAGCATTGCCGCCATGATGCAGGGGCACGAGCGGGAAAACCCCGTCAACCTTCCCTTGCTGAATCAGTACGCTGATTACTGGGAAACGGTGCGGACGATCTACTATCCCTTCGAAACAGAATTACGGGCCGGAACGGCGACCATTTACGATACGGAGATCCCCGGCGGACAGTACTCTAACCTGCGGCCACAGGCCCGGGGGCTCGGCCTGGAGGATCAGTTCCCCACCATCCGCGACAATTACGCTGCCGCTAATGAACTCTTCGGCAACCTCGTGAAAGTAACGCCCTCCAGTAAGGTAGTCGGCGATATGGCGATGTTCATGACGAGCAATAACCTGACGGCGGAAGATGTCCTGAAACGCGGCGCCAAACTTGACTTCCCGGACAGCGTCAAGAACCTGATGCGCGGCGACCTGGGCCAGATTGACGGAGGTTTTAACGCCGCTATCCAGAAGCTGGTCCTGAAGGAAGAAGCACCCTACACCGACCGGCCCAACGCCCACCTGGAGCCCATCAACTGGGAAGAAGCAGAAGCCAATTACGTAAAGGAGTTCGGCGTGAAGCCCACTGCGAAGGACTTGTTGGCCCATCTCCTGTACCCGAAGGTGTACGCCGATTACTTT
>JAUIIF010000586.1 GCA_030431945.1 Bacteroidia bacterium
TTTTCTTTACCTATTTCCCGAAAGTCGTCTCCGGTGTTGTCGAAGTAATAATCGGCCATCGGCACGCAGTTCGGATTCAGGTCACCATTGCTGACAAACAAGTCAAGATCACCATCCTGATCAAAATCTGCCCAGTTGGCCCCCCAGCTGATGGAAACAAAGTTCATGTTCAACGCTTTGGTCTGGTTCAGGAAGGGTTGTCCTGCTCCCTGGTTGACCATAAACCGGTTGAACCGGATGTTGGTCATGTAATAATCGAACCAGCCATCGCCGTTGTAATCCCCGACGGCGGAGCCCATCGCGTTGATCCGCAAGTCTAATTCCAGTGCCTCACTCACGTCCTGAAAGTTCTTTTTGGGGTACTTGTTCTCGTACACCAGGCTGGGGACGGCCTTATAGCCAAAATCGTTGTTCACGATTAGGTCCTGGTCGCCATCGTTATCGTAGTCGGTAAAAACACCCCCGAAGCCGAAACCCCGGTGTTTCAAGCCGTATTCCTCGTACACGTTCACGAAGCGTTTTCCGCCGTCATTCAGCAACAGGTAATCCCTGGCGGTCTGGTTAGCCCCTACGATGGTGGCATCAGAAATTACGTTGAGTTTGCCGGCGTATTCGATGAAATAGTTGCCGATGAAAAGGTCCGGCCAGCCGTCGGCGTTGAAGTCACCAAAGCTGCCCCCGGTGCTGAAGGAGTACAGGTCAGTCAGGCCCCAATCATCGGTAGCATCCATAAAGGTGCCGTCGCCTGTGGCCAGGAAGAGGAGGTTCCGGGCCCGGGGGATGGTACGGGCGCTGTCGCGGGAGGTAATCGTGGTGATCAGCAGGTCGACGTGACCGTCGCGGTTGACGTCTGCTCCACTCACTCCCTGGGTAACGAAATGCCTGGTCAGTTCCAGTCCGGAGCCGGCGAAAACGTTCGTCAGGGTACCATCGCCATTATTGCGCAACAGCTGATCGTCCACCGTTCCGCCGGTAAGGTAGATGTCCTCAAAACCATCCTGATTAAAATCAAAGACACAGGCGCCGCCACCAAACATCCCCTCCAGCACTTTGAATTGGTGCACGACGCCGGCCGTATCGGCCAGGCGGGTAAACTGGGCTTGGGCCGGGAGCCCTACGGGCAGGAAACAGAGTAGAACGAGGAGCAGGCGCATACGGATTCGGGGGCGCGGATTTTGGCGCGCACGCAGGTGCAAGGTAAGAATCGAAGGAGCAAAAAAGGGAACCTGGCGGATTCCCCGGGGGCAATCATTGGCTTGCTCAGCACTGGCTTTATAACTGAACCTGCAATTGCCTTCCTGATTCCTCCAGGACGTGTCTGAATACCGGGGTAATTGTGCATATTGTGCGCAGCAATATTTACTGACCAGCCATGAAAGCAGCCATCTACGAAAAATTCCGTGGGCCCGTCACCGTCCGGCAGGTACCGGACCCGGCTCCCAGTCCTGACGGGGTAGTGATCGCCGTAAGGGCCACGGGCCTTTGCCGCAGCGACTGGCACGGCTGGATGGGTCATGATGCGGACATCACCCTTCCGCACGTGCCGGGTCACGAACTGGCCGGCACCATTGCTGCGGTGGGCAGAAATGTCCGTAATTTCAAGATCGGAGACAGGGTCACCGTTCCCTTTGTCTGTGGTTGTGGCTCCTGTGGTGAATGTCTTTCCGGCAATCATCAGGTTTGTGACCATCAGTCCCAACCCGGCTTTACGCACTGGGGCTCTTTTGCGGAGTACGTAGGGATTGACTACGCCAACATTAACCTCGTACGACTGCCCGAGGACATCAGCTTTACCACTGCGGCCACCCTGGGGTGCCGTTTTATTACCGCTTACCGCGGGGTGGCAGCCCAGGGCCGCGTCTCCGGAGGGCAGTACGTCGTAGTCCACGGATGTGGCGGTGTCGGTTTAGCGGCCATCATGATTGCGAGTGCACTGGGGGCCCTGGTGATTGGGGTAGACATCAAGGAAGAGGCCCTGCGATTTGCAGAAAAAATGGGGGCTGTAGCGACGGTCAATGCCGCACGGAGTGCGGATGTGGTGGAAGAAGTCCGCCAATTGACCCGCGGCGGGGCCCACGTCTCCATTGACGCCCTGGGCAGCCAGGCCACCTGCTTTAACTCTATTGCCAATCTGCGCAAGCGCGGCAAGCACATTCAGATCGGACTCATGACCGGCGATCATCAACACCCCAAAATCCCGATGGCCAGAGTGCTTGCCGACGAACTCGAAATACTGGGCAGCCACGGTATGCAAGCCCACAAATATCCCGAAATGCTGACGATGATTAAACAAGGCAAGCTTCACCCCGAGAAGCTGATTGAAAGTACAATTTCTCTGCGGGAAGGAGCCGCCGCTTTACCCAAAATGAATGAATTCGGACACCTGGGCGTGGTAGTCATTGATTCTTTTTGATTGCTGGCAGCGCTTAATTACTTCCCCATCCTCAAACAGCTCTCAATGCCGGTACAGCCCCACGCCGATTATTTACACCAAACCCTGCAATTTCTCACTGCCATCGGGATACCTTATCAGCTTACCTCCGCGTCAGTAACCTCATTTTTGCCCGGGGTTAAAATTGTTAATGGAGGTCTCCTGATTAATCCTGCGCAAATCATCTCAGCAGGTGACCTCCTGCACGAAGCCGGCCACCTGGCCTGCCTGCCCCCCAGTCACCGCTCGCTGGCCAATGACAATATTGCTGATTCCGTGGGCGAAGCGCATACCTACGAGATGGGCGTCATTCTCTGGTCCGTCCTGGCTGCTGACCATTTACAACTTCCACTAAGGGAGGTATTCCACGATCAGGGGTATAAAGATGAAGCCAGCTGGTTGCTACAGGAATTCACGGAGGGTAACTACATCGGTCTCCCACTGCTCCAGTGGATGGGTATTGTTGCCCACGGGACCAGCATCACGGAACATGGCGCAATGCCCACCGTATTGCGGTGGCTGCGGGCCTGATCAATGGAAGGTGTGATATTCCTACGGAAAGCAACATCTTCACGGGTTCATGGCCGGGGAAGTTTTGGCCATACGAAAGAAAATAGTGAGAATATGTGCTAAAAAAATCAACTTTCCTCTGGTCTTACCCCGTTACGAATTCAAATTCGTAGTTATTTATCAGACCAGGTAAAAGTATGAGGTAATGCGTGATAAAATTCTGATAGAGGGTTTTGAAGAAACCGAATTGCTTGAACTAGCCCGCAGTAATGAATTTCAGGAACTGATTTTCAGCAATACCCCAGTAGTTTTTACTGCCGGCACCAGTGAAGTGATGGGGCAATTCGCAAAATCCAACACCACTCTACGG
>JAUIIF010000587.1 GCA_030431945.1 Bacteroidia bacterium
GACGCCCGGGGAGTTCCCCGGCATCAGGCAGATCAATGCCGTGGATGAAGCCGGGGTACACCCCCTCCTGTTGGCCATCGGTTCAGAGCGGTACATGCCGTTCCGGGAAACGCTGGAAGATGGCACGGTTACGAAGGTGCCGGAGGAAATAATTACCCAGGCCAACCGTATCCTGGGCAGCGGGCAAACCAGTCTGGCCAAGTACTGCATCATCGCGGCAGCAGCAGACGATCCTCACCTGGACGCAGATGACCAGCCGGCCTTCTTCCGGCACGTGCTGGAACGCTTTGACCCCACCCGTGACCTGCACTTTCAGACCCGGACCACCATCGATACGCTGGATTACAGCGGCTCCGGGTGGAATGCCGGCTCCAAGCTGATCTGGGCCTGCCGGGGCGATAAGCGGCGGGAACTGACGACGGAGTTACCGGCCACTTTCAACCTGCCGGAAGGGTTCAGCGACCCGCAGTTCGTTGCGCCCGGCATCCTGGCCGTCAAGGGCCCGGCTAACACCGGGCAGGAAAGCTACGCTGATATGACGGCCTTTACCACCGCTGAGTTTGGCGTGGACCCGGCCGCGTTGCTGGCGGCCGGTGTGGCCCTGATCATCGTGGGGGACGATCCTGAATTTCTGGCCGGGGACTTCGCCAATTTCGTCTGGGCCACCTTCACGCGCTCCAACCCCAGCCACGATGTGCACGGACTAGGCGCCTTCACCGAACATAAACACTGGGGCTGCCGGGGGCCGGTGGTCATTGACGCCCGGGTAAAGCCCTGGCACGCCCCGGGGCTGGTCGAAGATCCGGAAGTAACCAAACGGGTTGATCGCTTCTTTGCGGAAGATAAGCGGTAATCTTACTTACCTTCGCGTCTCTACCGAAGCCATTACCGTTAATTTGCACCCGTGCCGACCGAGATTCGTCATTTCTTTACGCCCCTTGCTGCCGAAGTGCTCGATCGTTACCTCTCACAAGGCTGGCGCCCGGCCGGGCAGGGGGTGTACACCGCTGAATTCCTGCGGGCCGACGATGAAGAAATCTACGGTTGCTTACAAGTGCGCCTGCCCCTGGCGGATTTTAGCTTCAAGAAGCGCCACCGCAAGTTGCTCGCCCAGAATAACCGCCGCTTCCGGGTTACTTACGGATACGCCGATACGCCCGATGAAGAGTTACTGGCCCTGAACCGGCGCTACATGGAACGGCATCCGGCCAAAACGCGGGAGGACCTCAGTCTGCACGTTACCGGCGAGTACCTGGTGAAGGTGCTCGACACCCGTATCGTGCGGGTGTACGACGGCGACCGGCTGGTCGCCTTCAGTTATTTTGATCTGGGCCGGAAAACGGCCTACACCAAAGCGGGAATCTACGATCCGGAATACCAACGCTTCAGCCTTGGCATTTATACGATGTTGCTGGAAATCGACTGGCTGCGGGCACGGGAAGTAGCGTATTATCACCCGGGATACATTTCCCCCGGGTATCCGGTTTTTGATTATAAAACTCAGTTTGGGCCCATGGAATACCGGCAGGTACATACGGGGCATTGGCTCCCGTTTAACCGGGAGCAAGTAGAGGATTATTATGCAATAACGGCCCGGCAACTTGAGCGCCTCCGGCAGGTGGTACACGACGTCGTTCACCAGGCGGTGGTCCTTGACTATCCTTCCTTTACGGCACGGTTTCACTACCAGAGTGACCAGCTTAATTTGGTGGACGGCGCCCTGATCCTGCAACTGTGGCTGACCCCGGGCACCTGGCGGGGCCACTTGGTAAGCTACAGCCTGGAAACCCAGGCTTATGAGTTGCTGCAGACCTCCGATACGTCCCTGCGAGACATGAACATCAAGCTGGTGAGTGCAACCGGACGTCGTCGTTTTCCCTATCCCCTCCAGATCAGGCAGGTGCTGGGGAAAACGACGGATGGTGCTAAAATCCGCAAGTTACTGGAGGGGTTGATTCCCTCCTCAGGAGTTAAGGAAAATCACGAAAATGATGGCCAGCAGCACTAGCACACAGATGCCGGTGATGATGAAAAAACGCTTATTGGCGGCTGCGTCCTCAGCACTTACGTTGGTTTTCTTTTTTGGTTTGCTGATTCTTCTTTTGGCGGCCATGTCCTTATTTTTTAGTGTGACTTTAAGTACGGGTCAAGATAGTAGAAGGGGGGCAATTAGGCAAGTTCAAGGTTCCGGCAAATCGCTACGGATGATCACAATCATCAATTGTGAAATGCTTGCGTTGTTCGGGCACCCGGCCAGACTGCACAAGGTTGCGCAGGGGGCGCGGCCGCAGGTGCATTGAATGCTTTTGGCAGGCACCTGCCACTGTCAGTTTCCTTGCTTTTCGGCTGTTTACCCCGGTCCACACTCCCAACAATTTCCTATCTTCCCCCAAACGTAAACTGAATACCCCGCCAAATGAAATTCACCACCATAATCCAGGGCCTGCTGTGCCTGCTATTCCTGAACCTCAGTCTTGGTCTTGCCGGTCAGGGAGCCACCCCTGACCCTAAGGAAAACGCCGCAGAAACGGCTACGGGCGCAGCGGAAGAAAACGCCGCGGAGGCGGCGGAAGAGAAGAAAAAGAAAAAGTCTCCCTTCAAGCCTTACGCCGAAATAATTACCGAGGACGCTGAATCTACCGTCGGACTCTTCAGCACCCACCGGGTAGAGGATAAGTACTACTTCGAGGTGCCCTTCGACTTACTCGGTAAAGACATGCTGCTGGTAAGCCGGATCGCCAAAATTCCTTCCGGCCTGGGGGGAGGGTACTTCAATGCAGGTTCTAAAACAAATGAACAACTGGTACGGTGGAGCCGGAACCATAATGACCTGCACCTCAAGTCCGTATCCTACAGCAGTGTAGCGGATGAGGAGCTGCCGATCAGTATCTCGGTGCGCAACAACAACTACGCCCCGCTCATCATGGCCTTCAAGATTGAAGCATTCAACGAAGACTCCACCGCCGCGGTGATTTCAGTAGATGACCTGTTCCTTACGGACGTGCCGGCGATCAGCGGCTTGTCTTCCCGCATCCGTTCCAGTTACAAGGTCCGTAACCTGGATAAAAAACGCAGCTTCATCAGCCGGATGGCCGCCTACCCGGAAAACGTGGAAGTGCGTCACGATATGACCTATAATGCCAGCGAACCTCCCTCAAACGCCCGTACCGGGACGATCTCCATGGAAATGGCGCAGTCACTTTACTTGTTGCCGGAAGTACCCATGCAGCCGCGACTGGCGGACGAAAGGGTCGGCTGGTTCACCGTACGGCAGGTCGATTACGGTTCTGACGCCCTTAAGGCAGACCAG
>JAUIIF010000588.1 GCA_030431945.1 Bacteroidia bacterium
GGAGCACCGGCGGGGCGGCGAAGTACTGAAGTGGGTCCAGGTCAATATTCCGAGAACGATGCGTACGCCCGCCCAGGACAGCCTGACCTTCCACATCAGCCTGCCCGGCGCCCGGGAGGGCGACGTGGTGAAGCAGTACCTCTGGAACCTGAGTCAGGACAGTATGGAAGTGCAAACGTACCGGGGTGCACTACTTACCCCAACCCGGCAGTAGAAAGTACCCCCAGCCGGCCGGTCCGGGGCCATCGAGCAAAGCAAACGCAAGATCAGTCGTTCGATGGTGGAGGCGAGAGCGAAGCGATCTGACTCGTCCGCAGAACGCCGGCCTTGCCAGCCGATCAATCGGTGGATGACCCAGCTCCTGCCCCGCTTGTCGGCCGGCGAGCGAGTTTGCGATAGCTCAGGGTAATCGAACTCCCTTACCGTATTCTCTGACTAATTCCCTACCTTCGCCCCATGTCCAACTTCGTTGTTTCCGCCCGTAAATACCGTCCTGTCCGCTTCGATGAAGTGGTCGGCCAGCAGCACGTGTCCGGAACCCTGAAGAATGCTTTGCAAACGGACCACCTGGCCCACGCTTTTCTCTTCTGCGGGCCGCGCGGCGTCGGTAAAACGACTTCCGCCCGGATTCTGGCCAAGGTGCTTAACTGCAAGGACCGGACCGAAGACTACGAACCCTGCAACGAATGCAGCAGCTGCGTGGCGTTTAATAACAACGCCAGCCTGAACATCACCGAGCTCGATGCTGCCAGCAACAACTCGGTCGACCACATCCGGGCGTTGACCGAGCAGGTCCGTTTTCAGCCCCAGCAGGGAGAGTACAAAGTCTTCATCATTGATGAGGTCCACATGCTCAGTCAGGCGGCCTTCAATGCCTTCCTGAAAACGCTGGAGGAACCCCCACCCTACGCCATCTTTATTCTGGCGACGACGGAGAAGCACAAGATCATTCCCACCATTCTCTCCCGGTGTCAGATCTTTGACTTCAAGCGCATTCAGCCGAAAGACATTATTCTGCACCTTCAGGGCATTTGCGCCCAGGAAGGCATTGAGGCCGAAGAAGATGCCCTGCACATCATCGGCCAGAAAGCGGACGGCGCCCTGCGGGACGCCCTCTCCATCTTCGACCGGATGGTGGCCTTCAGCAGCAAAGCCATTACCTACGATGCCGTCATCCAGAACCTGAACGTACTGGATTACGACTACTTCTTCCGGGCCATTGATTTTGTCCTCACGGAAGACCGGGGAGGCATGCTCCTGCTCTTTGATGAAGTCCTGAGTAAGGGATTTGACGAAGATCTTTTTCTGAACGGGCTGGCGGCGCACATCAGGGATCTGCTGGTGTGTAAAGACCCGGAAACCCTCAGGTTACTCGAGGTGGGCGAACGCCTGCGGGAGCGTTATCACCAGCAGGCGGCGATCAGTCCGCCGGACCTGCTGCTGACCCTGCTCAACATCGCCAACGACTGCGACCTCGGCTTTCGGCTGGCGCGCAACAAGCGCCTGCACGTAGAAATGAGTTTGCTCAAGATGGCCGCCGTACGGCGGGCCTTCCGTAACGAACCGACGGTCCTTGCCGCTGCTGCGCCCACCCCCCCGGCACCGGCGGCCGCGCCTGAAAAAAAAAGCCCTGACGCCACGGCCACCACGGTAAGCCTGGCCGGCCCCGAAGGCGGCCAGCTGGCGGCCCCCCAGGAGGCCGATCCTGAATTGGCAGCCCCCACCCCGCCGCCGGCCGCACCAGCGCCACCACCGGTAGCCCCGACGGCTTACGAGACGATCGACCTCGACGACCTGCTGGAAGCCGAGGCCTCCGCGGCCAGTGCCGAAGGTTCTCTGGACCTGCCCCCGCTCGATCAGGAAAGCCTGCTCGCTGCCTGGAACGGCTTCCTGGCCAAACACAAGGGCTCTACCCTCGCCGTCAACATGCGGAAGGCCATACCGGAGTTGCAGGGCGAAGAGGTCGTGGTCCGCATCGGCAGCCAGCGCGTTATGGCTTCCGTGCGGGAAGACAGCAGCCTGATCAACCACCTGCGGGAAACCTTCCGCCGCCCGGACCTGATCATGCTGCTGAAGGTGGACGAAAGCCTGAAACCGGTGAAATCTGAAGTCAAAAAACGACTTACGGCCAAGGACAAATTCCTCGCCATGCGGCAAAAAAATCCGGCGATTGATGACCTGCGCAAGCGGTTTGATCTGCGGCCGGAGGAATAAGGACTCATTAGTTTACACCCGGACGACCCAGGCCTGGGGGACCTGCTCCACCAGTTGCCGTCCCAGGTTGCACCAGGCCCCGCCATCATCCAGAATCCAGCTGTCCGAAGTGACCAGGACCACCTCGTCGGGCAGGTCAATCAGTTCCTTATCCGGATTATACACGAGGTTAATTTCCCAGGAAAAATCATGGGTTCGGGCTAAGGTGCCCAGCAGTGTTTTGAGGCGCCCTGAATTAGAAACGGGGGTGTCAAAATACCAGACTACCGTTGCGGCTGCCTGCAGGGCCTCCCCCACTGCCACCAGTGCCTGCCGGGTGTGCTGCACGTGTTTGTAGGTGCCGTGAACACTGGCCAGGTCGCGGTAGGTTCCGTCCCGGCAGTCGAGTACCAGTCCGCCACCGTAGGCGCTTTCCAGCAGGATCAGCAGGTTGAACCCGTCGATGGCCACGGTACGGCCCGCCAGGGCCGCTGCCGGCACCTCGCGTTGGCGGCGCGCCGTTACGCTGGCCGGAGCGGCGGCGGCTCTGCCCACGGCCTGTCGCTGCCTTTTGTTCAGGCGGTACTGATTGCCGACGAGCTGCAGGGCGCTATCCGGTCCGTAGCCGCGGCCCAGCAGCCAGGACAGGTCATCAGTGCCCGCGCGCAGCGCGGGCCAAAACCTGGGGGCAAAAAGTTTAGGATCGTTGGGTTGAGGGCCGCGATTGCGCACAGGGTTAGTCGTTAGGCAGCACCTGCAGTTCTACGTTCTTAAAATCAATGGGGTGGCTTTCGGCCTGCAGGGCGATGTAGCCTTCCGTCAGGATTTCCCCTTCCCGGGCCATCCACTTGTCTTTGGCTTCGGCGAAGCCGAAGGCCTCGAACTGTTTGCCCTCCGGATCCCAGCCACCCAACTGTGGCGCCTGGAAGCTGAGTACGGTATCCCCTTCGATCAGAAAGTGCATGGCTTCCCCGCCCAGCACCACCGCCTCGGCGTGCACCCACTGGTCCCCGTCGTACGTAGCGGAAGAAGAGCTGATGCAGTGTTGATGATTGACGGTATCCCCCATCATCACGGAAGTACCGGGCGTACAGACGTTGGCCGTAGTCC
>JAUIIF010000589.1 GCA_030431945.1 Bacteroidia bacterium
CTTTATCACTTGCTATCGAGGCTGCTGATTTCGTTAAAAAGCCTCGTCGAAGCTAAGGCTTCGCCTACGTTTTTTGCCTCATCAGCAACCACGCTAGCTACGCGCTAATTGTCCCATACCACTCCGGCTTAGGTATAAACAAATGCGAGCGCTCGTCGGCCGAAGCGGACGCTTAGCGGCCTGATGCGTCCGCCGAGAGGGAGTATTTGTCTAGCAGTGTACCGCCCCCCGCGTATCTTTGCACCGTCCCTAAGTCTTATTCTTTTGCGCCAAACGTTCTCCATCGGCCTTCTGGTGGCCATCATTGCCCTGAGCATCTTTGCCCTGCTGCGCTTCCAGCAGGAGAAGCGCGGGGAGCTGTTGTTTGAGGCCTACTTCTCCCCCCAGCCGGTTATGGGCTACTCAACGCAGCGCAGCCTGACGCCCGCCGCCACCGCGCCCGAGTTATCGCTGCTGCGCCAGGGCATTGCCTACCACCAGCAGGAAGACTACGCCTTTGCGCTGGCTTCCCTGCGGGCGTACCTGGAGGGCCACCCGCTTACCGAAACAGCAGAGCCTTACCTGCTGGCAGCAACTGCCGCCATCGCTACCGGGCGGTACGCGGAAGGGCTGGAACTGCTGGAGCAAATCCCTCCGGAAGCACAAGCCTTTCACCTGGCCGCTGCCTGGCATACCGCCTTACTCAAATTAAGAGAGGAAAATTTTGCCGCCGCCACAGTTTTGTTACAGCAAGTCGCGGCCCAGCGGGGAGACGGCCAGTACCCCGTTGGTGAATTACTCAGGCAGGTAGCTGAGCCGTCTTAGCAGGGGTGCCCCCCAGGCTGGTGACAAAATCCAGCATATCATCCAGTCCCTGAATGATACGGACACGCTCCGCG
Organism: Bacteroidia bacterium; assembly: GCA_030431945.1. GTDB lineage: Bacteria > Bacteroidota > Bacteroidia > Chitinophagales > Saprospiraceae > Neolewinella. The sequence continues at coordinate 879 of JAUIIF010000589.1, forward strand.
TCGCCAAAGTCATGCATGGTTGCCTGATAACCGGACAACAATAAGGTAGTATCCGGACAGCCCTTAAGGACATTCGCCACGTGACGATCCAGGGGCTCGTGGACAAAGGCATTCGAGAAAATCGTGAAGAAGTAGTCGATTTTCCGGCATTTTGCCGCGTCGATAAGGTCCGTTACCGCAACGTCCCCCCCCAGGTAAAGGGTCGCAAAGCCCCGCTTGCGGAGGAGGAACTGCACGAAGAGTAGGCTGAGTTCCTGCAATTCCCCGTCCGGGAGGTAAAGAGCGAAGACCGGCAGCCCCCGCTGCTGCGGGGCCGGCAGCTGGTCCGTAGCCGCCAGGAGTTTCCGGCGGATCAGGTTACCGATGAAAGCCTCCTGTACGGGCGTTACGGAACCCGTAAAATACAGAACGCCCAGTTTGTCCAGAAAAGGATAAATCACTTCCAGCATCGTTTCTTCAAAGCCGCGCTGCCGGATGTTGGTATTGATGATGTGGCTGAATTTGAATTCGTCCATCTCGACGGCAGAGAGCGTCAGGGCGTCCAGCTGGGTATCCGGGCTGACGTTAATGGAACTGATGGCCACCACCTTTTCGGAACGCTCCTCGGTCCTCATTTTCGCAATCTGCGAAATTCGCATGCCGTTTTTATTGAGCAGGGCAACGTTGAGCAACTCGCGCAGGTCTTCATCCAGGTAGTACCTGATGTTTGTTTTCGTCCGTTTTGGCTTCACAATCCCGTACCGTTGCTCCCAGGCACGCAGGGTCGCAGCTTTTATGCCGGTAAGCTTTTCCAGGTCACTTATCGAGTAAACGGCCAACGGATTGGTTTAAAAAGGTGAATTTATGGCAGCCGGGGGACTAACGCGAAGCTTCCTGAATAGTTCAGGCATTCAGACACTATCCTTTTCTGGCCTTTTGGCTATTTTTCGCGACCCAAAGCTTTTCGTGCCGCTCGGAAACTTCGGCGGCCAGCTGAAATTCATATTTGCTGGTGGCCGCAAAAATTGCCGATCAGGGCACGGTGGCGCGCACGCAGGTGCAAAAGAGGGGTTAAAGAGCTAATTTTAACGCCCCTCCGGGGCGACAACGATCCGTCATTGCTCCTTAAGCTGCTTACCTTGCACCCGCGTCAGCGCCCAAACCCGGACTTAATACCTGAATACTTATGCTTCTACGTTTTCGCCTCCTTCTCCTCCTGCTCGCTTTCGGGCCCTTATTCCTGACCGCTCAGGACTGCCATTATCAATTGCTGCTGGAGGACCGTGCCGGCGACGGCTGGAACGGCGGCGAAGTTACCGTACGGATCAACGGCCTGGCCAGAAGCTACGACCTGCGTCCGGAAAACAGTAATGGCCGCAGCCGGAATTATTACTTCGCCGTAAGCGACGGCGATGCCGTGGTGATTGATTTTGACCAGGGCGCCTTCCCCGATGAATCCGTCTTCACCATCTTCAATAATGCGGACAGCCTGATCTACACCAACGCCGCTGCACCGGTACAGGGAGACAATGTCTTCAGCTTTACCGCCGCCTGCGTCGCCTGTGCCCCGCCACCCGCCGCCAGCATCGAGTTTTTCCGGGTGCGCTCTACTTCGGTAGACCTCACTTTCCGCGCCCTGCCGGCCAGCGACAACCCCCTTTACCGGATCCGGTACGGCGGGGAGGACTACGACCCGGCCACCGATCCGGACGGATCCACCGTAACGGGTACCGATACCCTCTACCGGATCAACAACCTGGAGCCGGACAGTACTTACACGTTCTGGATTGACGCAATCTGCCGCTCCCTCGACGACACGACGGACGTCCGCGGCCCCTACCGGATCATCACCCCCAAACGGGCCGACGTCGGTATCACCCAGCTCAGGTCACCAATGACGGGGTGCGACCTGAGTTCCGAAGCCGTTACCATCGGTATCACCAATTTCGGCGGGGAGCCACAGGCTTTCTTCGACGTTGACTTTGCCATTGACGGCAACGCCGCCGGGGTCTCCCGCCCCGACGACGGAAAATTCACCGGAGTGGTGGGCGTTGACAGTACGGAATACTTCACCTTTGACCTCCGGGCTTTTCTCGACCAGCCAGGAACGTATGAGTTTACCCTCTGGACCTTACTCGAGGGTGACGAAGACCCCACCAACGACACGCTGACGATCAGCGTCACCCACGTCCCCCAGATCACGGATTACCCCTACACCGAAGGCTTTGAGAACAACAACGGCTTTTGGTACGTAGACCGCCAGGGCCGCGGCGTGGCCAGCTGGGAATGGGGCACCCCGAATAACGAGCTGATCAACCGGGCACCCCAGGGGCGTAACGCCTGGGTAACCAGCCTGGACGGAGACTACAACAACCTCGAAAACAGCTACCTCGTTTCTCCCTGTTTCGACCTGTCCGATATGGAAAACGACCCCC
>JAUIIF010000590.1 GCA_030431945.1 Bacteroidia bacterium
GCCCAGTTCAGTGGTACAGACGGGGGTAAAGTCGCTGGGGTGGCTGTACAGTACGACCCAGCTATCGCCGGCCCATTCGTAAAAATCGATGTCCCCCATAGTCGTTGGGGCTTTAAAATTGGGGGCAGTTTCGCCCAGGCGGATAGGCATGGTTTGTTTGGGTTTTTGTTAGGTTGAAATAACGTTGTAGCCCCGGACTAGGTTTTGCTTGCGCCCGGTTTGAGCGATTGATTTTCAGGATAGCAACAGCCTCAGATGCTGGTGGCCATTCTCAGCGTAGCGAACATCTGGTGGGACAGGCAAGGTTATACTGGTATATTTTAATTACTAAAACCATTTATAATGAGTGCTACTACAGATAAAATCCGCGGAAACTGGAACCAAATTAAAGGCAAGGCCAAAGAAGAATACGGCCAGCTGACGGACGACGACCTCGCTTATGAGGAAGGCCAGGAAGATCAACTGATCGGCCGGCTTCAGCAAAAGTTGGGTAAAACCAAGCAAGAGGTCAAAGAGTGGATTGACAGCTTATAAGTCATAGTCACCCACTAAGCATGAGCACCCCTGCTTCCAACCTGGAAGCAGGGGTGCTCTTATATTAGGCGATTGTCCGGAACCAATCCGCCCGAAAACGGACTACCCCTTCACCACCCGTTTCGTTTTCCGGACACCGCCCGCCAGGGTCAGGTGGATGAAGTATGCTCCGTCCGGCAGGTCGGCCACCGAAACCCGTAGCCGGTGCTCCCCGGCAGGTAACCGCCGGTCAGTAACCACTTTTACCCGCCGCCCCAGGCCGTCGAACAGGCTGACGATGACCCGTTCCGGACCGCAGGTAAAGGTCACGTCAAATGAGTCACGAAACGGATTCGGTGCTACGGCGAGGTCGATACTGCGTAGTTCCGGACGGTCTTCGGTACTGGTCGTCTGGTTGCAATTGGCCAGCACGGGCACGTAGTTGAAATCGTCCAGCAACAAATCACGTACGGTCTCCCGGTCTACCCCAAACCAGTCGATAAGAACCGAACCGTACACGTTGCGGAAGTCATACTGCATCGGCACGCCCTCCTGGATGCCGATGGCGGCATCAATTTCCGCATTGTCCCCGGTAATTCCCCCGTTGAGGCAGCTGCCGAAAAGGAACAGGGGCGCCGCATCCCCATGGTCAGTACCCTGGCTGGCGTTGGAGCGGATCCGGCGACCAAACTCCGAATACGTCATGCCCAAAACCCGGTCTTCCAGGTCGAGCGCCGCCAGGTCGGCCTGAAAAGCGGCAACGGCGTCGGAGAGCGTTTGCAGTAAGTCCGCATGATCGCCGGTCGTATTGTCTCCGCCGGCGGTTTGCCCGGCGTGCGTGTCAAAACCACCCAGGTCCACGATGTACACTTTCGTCTGGAGCCCTCCGGAAATCAGCCGGGCAACGTTGCGTAGTTTGGCCGCTACCGGGTTGCCTTCGGGATATGCTGCTACGGTATTGCCCTGGTCAACTGCTTCCTGGATGCCGGAAGCATACTGGTTGCTTTGTTCGATGGTGGTGCGCAGCCAGTCGAGCTCTTTTCCGTACGGTGTGTCCGGGTTTGCCCCACCGGCAAAGGTGGGCAGCTGCCCGACGTTGTCCACGTCCGCAATCGCAATGCTGAAATTCCCGGCACTTCCCTGGCAGGTTTCTGACACCGAAGACCCCATAACAATGGCAAAGGGCGCCGGCTCTTCCGGGGTGGGGTAGCCGCCGGGAAAACCGGGGTAGCGTTGGTCCAGGTGCCGGCCCAGCCAACCGGTGGGGATGACCGTGTCCGAAGCGGAAGCGGTGTTCCAGATGTCCGTGGAGCGGAAATGAGACCGGTTTTGCATCGGATAGCCCACCCCCTGCACCACGGAAACTTTGCCCTCGGTGTACAGGTTCCGGATTCCCGCCATGGCGGGGTGGAAACCAACGGTGTCTTCTACGGCAAGAATGCTTGTTTCGGGGACGAGGATATTTCCCCGAACGGCAGAAAGGCCGGCATACTGGTCTAGCGGGATCAGGGTGTTCAGCCCGTCGTTCCCGCCGTTGAGCTGGAGCAGGACCAGGATCCGGTCATTCTCCGCCATCGCGCCGGCAAGAAACGGCTGCGTCATGGCCGCAACTTTAAAGTTGTTGAGCAGCAAGGGAAGGGGGAGCAGGGAGGCTTTGCGGAGAAAAGATCTTCTTTTCATTGTTTTATTTTTTTGCGCATCCAGCCGGGTACCGCGCGTGTTCAGGGCGCGGCCGCAGGTGCAGGGAAAGTTGAAAGAGCGGGGAAACGACGGCGGTTAGCTAAGCTGGTACTCCGGCATTTCCATCATGGATTTGACCAGGTTGCGCAGGTTGATTTCCAGGGCTACTTCCAGGGCTTCGTCGTTGGGGTTAGCCAGCAGGTCATTCCATTCTATTGTCCACTGGGTATCGGGAAGCCCGGGCAGTAACACGTCCCGCAGGTATTCTAATTGCTCCTGCGGTACCGGCCGGGGAAAGAGCAAACTGACCCACTCTTCCAGCATGGGGTACAATTGGTCAGGAGCAGGGAATTGCCGGACCACGTTGAGCAAGCGGTAATCCAGCCGGCCGTAGCCCCGGATGTTGGTCGTGCCCAGGAGTACCTGCTCCGTCAGCGCCTGCCGCAACGGCAGCGTAGCCGAGTTGATCCACTGGCGGTAGAAAAGGGGCTCCTGATAAAAAGCCTTCCAGCCGGCCACGTTGGGCGGTTGTAAGTGCACCATCCCGATCTGCGCCGAGAAGGTAAGGATGGCAACGTAAAGGCTTTCAAGTTGGGCCGGGGTGCCGGTCTGCGGAATTTCCAGGCTGCGGAATAAGCCGATGGTGTAGTTCAGCGGATGCTTGATTACGGGCCCCTGACTCAGTACGTCAAAGAAGTGTTCACTGCCCAACAGGGCCCGGAGAACGGGTTTGATCTGATAATCGCGCTCCCGGAAAACAGTCGCTAATGGCGCAATCACCTCTGCCTCCGTCTGTTCGTTTATCTCGTAGTACACGAACCAACGGTACAGCTTTCTTACGATGAACCGGGAGACTTCCTCCTGTTCCAGAATGAGGTCGACCAGGTCCGCATAAGTAGTGGCTCCGCTGCTGGCCAGCTGCCGGTTGCCGAACCGGTGGCTCAGCTGTACCGTACTGCCGTCGTGCTGGTTAGGCCGGAAGAGGCTGCCGTAGGCACCGTCTCTGGAAGACCGGTAACCGTAGTCCCGCCAGCCCGTGAGTGATTTGGCCATGGCGATTACGTCCTGCTCGGTGTAGTTGGTATAGTCG
>JAUIIF010000591.1 GCA_030431945.1 Bacteroidia bacterium
CTACGGTATCTCTGGCCGTACAGCCATTTTCGTCCGTAGCCAGCACGTGGTAAGTGCCGGCCCTGAGGCCCGCAGCCGTGGCGTTATCTGGCAGAGAGTCGACGGACCAGGCGTAGGACACCAGGCCGTTGGCCCCCGTTGTTGTTGCCATCAGGGCACCGGTACTACCTCCGTTACAGGCAATTTCTGTAGTAACCATAAGGCGCACTTGCAGGGGCGGCGGATCTGACAATACAATGGTTTGTGGTGCTACCGGGCAGCCCGTCTGATCGGCAATGGTAACGGTATAGGCTCCCGCCGGCAGGTTGCGGACAGTATCCATGCCGTCAAGAGCATCCAGGTCCCAGTCTATCGTCAGCCCCGGGGCAGCCCCGGTAATGTCAAGTGCAATCATTCCGTCATCCGCCCCGAAACAGGAGGGGTCTGCTGTCGTCGCCGTGAAGGCGAGCGCACAGGTTGGCCCGACAATTGAAAAGGCGCAACTCCCGACGCAACCTGCGGAATTGAATACCGCCAGCTGGTAGTCGCCTTCCGGCAGGTCGTCGATTGTTTCCGTGGCATTCGAGGTTACGAAAGTGGAATCTGCGGGCCCGCTGAGGCTGACGGTCCACTCCGGATTGCCGTCAAAAGTGAGGGTGACACCGCCCAGTCCGCCGGCGACGATGGGGTTGCGGGCATTACAGGCCGGGGCGAGCGTACAATTGGGCTCCGTCACCACCGCGGTACACAACGCGGTGCAATCATTGGCATCCGTGACCACGAGGTTGTAGGTGCCAGCGGCTAAGTTTCGCAGGGTATCCTGGGTAGCTACCAGTTGGTTATTCAGTGGCGGCAGCGGGTTACCAGCGGGGTCCGTAGCCGTGTAGCTGATCCGAAAAGCGGCCAGGCCGCCCGCGATCCGGAAACCGATGCGTCCGTTATCGAGGGAGGCCAGCGTTTCTCCGACCGCGCCACAATCGAGGGTTAGCGGTGGTGGTGCGGTGAAGGTGTAGCTATCGCTCAGGATGCAATCCCGACTATCCCGCAGTTCAAAAGAATAGGTGCCAGGGCCCAGGCCCGCCTGAACGGGACTGTCATCGCCGTTAATACCGGGGCCGGACCAGACCAGTACCGGATTAAAATTTCCGGTAAAGGAAAGGTCAATCAGGCCGTCATCTGCGCCACCGCAACTGGGCTCACGCAGTTCGTTGACGGTAAACGTCATGTCCGAACAGTCTACGGGCGGGACCGTCAGGAACCGTACTGCCTCGCATTCATCGGGGCGACTGGCTTCGTACAGGATAAAGGTATAGTTTCCGGGCACGAAATCGGCAGCCGGCAAGGTAATGCCTCCGGACCCGATCGGTCCGAAGGGGGTACGCTCCGTAGGGCCGATGTATTCCAGCAAAAAGTCTGGCAACCCGTTAACCACGGTAATGACGATGTCACCAGCGGCGTTAATGGTAACGGTAAAGTCGATGGTACACGGAGGCTCCTCAATTTCTACGGTACAGGTTTCCGTACAACCGGACTCATCGTCAGTAATCACAAACGTGTAAGTACCTGAGCGCAGGTTTCCGATCAGGTTCGGGCCATCGCCGGCGTTTGCGTTTGTTCCGCTGGTGGGGCCGGTCCACACCATGGAATAGTTGCCGGACCCGGCCAGGATTTCGATCAGGGCCTGCCCGTCGGAGCCCCCCACGGTAGTTACGCTGCTAAAAGCAGAACAGCTGACCGTTACGGGTGGGGTGTTGGTGATCGTTCCCGTCCAGCGGGAAGGGCAGCCATAGAAATCCAACACTTCGACGGAGTATGTCCCCGCTGCCAGGCCGGAGATATTGGTACCGGAAGCCGTGAAACCGCCTGGTCCGGTCCAGGAAATGGTGGCCCCCGATCCGGTACTGGTGGTGCAGTAGAGTTGGGAGGCGGTAAAATTAGTCAGGCGAATGCTTCCGGTAGGATCGTCGCACCCAATGTTGGTCACGTCTACGGAAAACCTGGGGTTGTCGTTGGTAGGGCAAGAAGGGTTAAAGTCGAAGGTACATTCCGTAAAGCAGCCGATGATGGCACCGTTGGCGTCACGGTCTGGCAACAGGTCGCCGTTGGCGTCCATTACGTCCCATACTTGTACGGTCCAGGTACCGGGCTGCAGACACTGGTTGGTAGAGCTGCCCCCGATGGAGAGCGTTCCGGTGTACGACCCGTCTGCAGCTGGCTGATAGACGCTGTTACTCGTTCCGGTTTGTACGATCTGAAAGGTGTCCAACCCGTTGTAGATCCGGCTGTAATAGAGGTTGTTCGTTCCGGTTGCCGTCCAGGTCATGAAAGCACCGTTCCCGGGGTTGTTGTCACCGGTACCGGGTTGTTCCCCTTCACAACTGGTGATGGTGATGGGGTTCGTCCCGGGGTCGCAGAGCATTTTATTGACGGACGGCCAGACGTGGCCCTCAGAAATCCGTTCCAGGCTTACTTTTGGCTTGGTCGTTTGGGCGGTCAGGCTAAATACGCCGAGGGTGAACAGCAGGCAAAGGGTTAAAGCTTTCATCGATAAAAGTGGGGATTATTCGGACGGTACGCTAAAGGTACGGCACGAAGGGAATCTCCTGCAGCTTACCCGGAAAAGGTGAGTATAACGAAATGCACAGCCAGTCCTGAAGATTAGCCCTTTGCTAAGGGCCGGAGGTCCGCCTTTCGTAGCGAGCGGGGCTTGGGGGGCCTCGTTTTAGTTGTGCAAATTGTTATTCACGATCGGAAAAGCGACGAAGCTTATCGTTGGCCAGGCTGCAGGTACTAGTAATCACCCATGGCGAAGTCTACTTTACGGTCCATCCATTTGCCGTTGGTGAAGTCCGGGAAAAGCTGCAGCGCCCCACCCTGTGCGATGCTTTGCTCCGAAAGCGGGGTAATGGCCAGCCAGGTGGCGGCATCGTAGACGTCAATCGGAGCCGTCGCATTGGCTTTAGCTGCTTCGACGAAGGCGTTGACGAGGAAAAAATCCATACCTCCGTGCCCCGCCCCTACGGCGCGGTCCGCCATCTTTTGCCACAGTGGGTGGTCGTACTTGTCGAGGTAGCCCTGGGCTTCTTCCCAACGGTGGGCCTCGGAAACGCCTTCCAGGTGGAGGGAGCGGTTCACGTCCATCCACAAGCCCTTGGTTCCCTGAACGCGGAACCCGAGGCTGTAGGGACGTGGCAAATTGGTGTCGTGGTGCAGAACCACCGTTTCGCCGTTGGCCGTCGACAATAGGGTGGTGACTTTATCGCCGAGCTTGAATTCCACCTTCGCATTCGGATGGT
>JAUIIF010000592.1 GCA_030431945.1 Bacteroidia bacterium
ATGACCAACTTTTTTCATCGTAACAAGAAGGTACTGCTCCACATCGCATTCTGGCTGATGTATGCTTCCTACTTCTTCTACGCCATTAGCTACGGCAAACGGGGAGAGCCGGACTGGCTTCAGATTGTCCCCGACTTTCTATTCCACATCACTTCGCTCCTGTGCATCAGTTACCTGAACTACTTCTTTTTCCTGCCACGGCTGCTTAAAGGACAATCCTTCGCCAAATACCTGCTGAGTTTTGCGCCGGTCTTCGTGATCCTGGCTTTCCTTGCCCTCCTGGGCAAGCAGTACCTGCTGGACGGTTTTACGCACCAGGATAAATGGATGTACTCCCTGCGTTTCGGGCTCTCCGTTTACATCACCTTCTTTTTCGTAACGGCCTTCGTTGGTCTGTTAAAATTTGTCGAAGACTATTTCGAGCTCGATGCCCGCAGCCGGGAACTGGAGAACCGCCAACTGACGTCCGAACTGCGCTTCCTCAAGGCACAGGTCAATCCCCATTTCCTCTTCAATACCCTCAACAACCTGTATTACCTGGCCGTCAACCAGTCAGACCAGACCCCTGCCGTAATTGCCAAGCTGTCGGGCATGATGCGCTACATGATCCACGAAAGCAACGCCGAGAAAGTAGCCCTGAGCAAAGAAATTGAATACATTGAGAACTACCTCGACCTGGAACGCCTCCGTCTTAATGAGGAAGTCCCCATCATTTTTGAAGTGGAAGGAAACATTGCCGGGACCCGCATCACTCCCCTGATCCTGATTACTTTTCTGGAAAATGCCTTCAAACACGGTATTGGCAATAACAATGACGATTCCTGGATAACCATCAGTCTCAAAGTAAATAACAACACCCTGGAATATATTGTGAGTAATAGCTTTGTCCCCAAGGCTCAGCGGACCGTACGGGAAACCTCCGGCATCGGCTTGACCAACGTTCGCAGACGACTGGAACTGAGCTATCCGGAGCAATATTCCCTCCAGACCTTCGAAGATCCGGAGCGCTACCGTATTGAACTGCAAATAGACTTATCATGACGCTGAGCTGCCTGATCGTAGAAGACGAACCCCTGGCCCGTAAACTCCTTACCCAGTACGTGGAAAAGGCACCTGGTTTGTCTTTGTTAGCTGCTCTGGCAAGTCCCCTGGCCGCCCTGGACTTCCTTAAGGAAAATCATCCGGACGTACTGTTTCTCGACGTCCAGATGCCCGAAATAACGGGCATCGGCTTACTCAAGATTTTACCCCGGAAGCCCATCGTTGTGCTAACGACCGCTTACTCCGAATACGCCATTGAAGGTTACGAACTGGACGTCACGGATTACCTGCTCAAGCCCATTACTTTTGAACGCTTCCTGAAATGCGTAGAGAAAATTCATCAGGTCGCCAACAAGGGTAAGGCCTCCTCCGTTCCCGCACCACCAGAAGCCGGGAATACCGAAGATGTGGCTACGGATACCTTTTTCTTCGTTAAGGACGGGACCAAGTCCGTCCGGATCAATTTTGCCGAAGTTCAGTTTATTGAGGGACTGAAAGATTACGTCCGCATTCATACGGCCGACAAAAAAATCACCACCCTCCAGAGCCTGAAAAAGCTGACGGACCTGTTGCCTGACGACAAGTTCGCCCGCATTCACCACTCCTACATCGTGGCCATCGCCTGGATTGAAGAAGTCCACCGGGATGAAGTGCTGATTGGAGACCGAATGATTCCCATCAGCCAGACGTACCGGCAAGACTTTAAACAAATGGTGGATGACCGGCTGCTGAAGTAGCCGCTGCAACGTCATTTTTCCGGGAATGGAGGGAAGATATTTTTGTTTGTCATTCTGGGAAATCTACAAATGAGTAAAACAAAACGGCCGCTTGTTTCTTTCCCTGCACCTGCGGCCGCGCCCTGGAAACTTACGGGAGCTTTCCTTCTATTCGCTCGATTCCCGTGAGCCAGGCAGCTGGCATTGCTACTTTCTTCAGGGCGCCAAAGTCATAAGGAACGATGGTTTGTTTGCCCAGGGCCGCCAGTCGTTGATGGCGCGCTGAAAAAACGCCGCACTCCATCGTGAAACGATCTTGCTCCACCCCGATGGTGCGAATGCCGACGTGTACGGTATCGGGATAAGTGACCGGAAAAGTATACTTGCAATCTTGCCAGGCCAGGATGGGACCGGCGACGCCCGGTCCGAAGCTCACGTCCATACCCATTGCTTCGAAGTAGAGGAGTCGGGCCGTTTCCGTCCACTTCAGGTAGATAAGATTGTTTACGTGATTGGCGGCATCCATATCTCCCCAAAGCACGGTAAAGGAAGTCGTCAGCCTGAAGTCGTCGAGTGTTATTCGGTTCATGTGGGCAAAATAACCTTAGTTGGCCTAATTGAAAACTGCTTTTCCGGGCCTTTTTCCTGATTCCTGGGTAACAAATGCGGGCCTTGTTGCAGGCCTTGGGTGGACGGCAATTACCTTGATTGAGGGATATCCCCCGCTGAATTACTATCTTGCCCACCACCACAAATTTGCGCCCTCCATTTTGGTGGGCCAACCGAAAATTGCCCTGAATGCCCAAGTACCAGGTAACCATCAATGACCGGGAGTATTCCGTCTCGGCGGAACAGCTGGCCTCGCTGGATCAGTACTCCCCCAGCCCTGAAGCGTATCACTTGCTAAAGGACGGAAAATCGTACCACGTTAAAGTGCTCGATCTGGATCTGTCCACAAAGACCATTTCGCTTAGTGTGAACGGTCGGCCCCGGAGCCTGCAGATTAGTGATGCCACCGACCAGCTCGTCAAACAGCTGGGTTTCTCCGCCGTACGTGCGGCGGCCAGTAAAAACATAGACGCCCCGATGCCGGGGCTGGTGCTGGAGATTATGGTCGCGGCAGGAGATTCGGTTAGTGCCGGAACGCCGTTGCTGATTCTGGAAGCCATGAAAATGGAGAACGTACTGAAAGCCGCCGCAGACGGGGTGGTGAAATCCGTTGCCGTAAGTAAGGGCGACGCCGTGGAAAAGCGCCAGCTGCTGATCGAGCTGGAGTGATCTCGCTCCGGCAACCTTACCGGCACCCAAAAGTAGTACTGCGAAACAATCAATCATGCCCATAAAATTTCCGGATTACACCAAGGCTGAGTGGCTGACTAAGGTTGAAAAGGACCTGAAGGGAAAACCACTGGACAGTCTGAACTGGGAGGTAGCGGGAAGAGAATTTTCCCCATTCTGGCACCGGGAGGACGCCCTGGGGGCGCCCCCTTTATTTGCCACGGCCCAC
>JAUIIF010000593.1 GCA_030431945.1 Bacteroidia bacterium
TGGACGGATTGAATTACCGCAAAGTATTCGGTGTCATTACCACCCACTACTCCAACCTGAAAATCTACGCCTACAAAACGAAGGGTATCCTGAACGGGGGCATGCACTTTGATACGGAAACCCTGGACCCAACCTACGAGCTGAAGGTGGGCCGGCCGGGCTCCAGCTATGCTTTTGAAATAGCTGCTAAATCGGGCTTGCCCCAGCGCGTCCTTGATTATGCCCGCCGCCGGGCGGGCAAGAACGAACGAGCCGTCGACCAGCTGCTGGTGGACCTGCAGCGGGAAAAAGCTGAATCGGAAGAAAAGCTGCGGGAACTGGAAACGAAACAGAAAACCCTGGACGCCCTGACGCGAACCTACGAAGAACTGCGCCGGGATATGGAGGTTCGCCGCAAACGCCTGAAGCTCGAAGCGAAAGAAGCTAACCTGCAGGAAACCGCGAAGTACAACAAGGAGATGGAGAACCTGATCCGGGAAATGCGGGAAAATAAAAAGCTGGAGGAAGCGAAGGAGAAAGCGAAGGAGTTGCGTTCCCGGCGTGCGGAAATCGCGGAGGAAGTCACCGAACTCGTGGAAGACATCTATTACGCTCCGGCGAAAAAGGATGAGGACCCGATCATGGTAGGCGACACGGTGCGCCTGCGCGCCGGAGGCGCGACGGGAGAGGTGGAAAGCATCGATAAGAAACGGGTAACCGTAATTGTTGGCGACTTACGCCTGCAGGTGAAACTCCGTGACCTGGAGCCGGCCCGTGAGCAACTCACGGTACGCCGTGAAAAGAGTGTGAGCAGTAACCTGGGCGCTTCCTCCACCTTCAGCAACAAGCTGGATGTGCGGGGCATGCGCTACGAAGAGGTACTCTCTACCATGGAGGCTTTTGTTGACCGGGCCCTCATGTCCAACGCCAGCCAGCTGCGCATCGTCCACGGTAAAGGAACCGGAACCCTGAAAAGGGCCGTGCGCCAGAAACTGAAAGAGTATAACCACGACTTTAAACTGACCACCCCGCCACGCGAAGCAGGGGGAGATGGGGTAACGATCGTGGATCTGTAACTTCCGGAAGTTGACCGTGTACCATTGCCTATGATCAGGTTATCGCAACAGCAGCGTTGCGATCAGGGGAAAATGGTCCGAAGGATACTTTCCGGCAATCGCATCCGTCAGGGTGGCAAATTTTTGCACGGTCAGTCTTTGGTCGGCACTGGTCATGATGTAGTCGATCCGTCTTTCGGCCGGCTGCTCATGATTGAAACCGTTGAAGGTGCCGGCAGGGCCTAGTCTCACGGAGGCGGTCCGGAAGGCATCCCGCAATACCTTGGTCAACTGCCGGATGGGGGGAGCATCGGGCGTGAGGTTGAGGTCTCCGGTCAGCAGGCAAGGTAAGTTCTGAGGATTGAGGTTATCCATTTGCTGCAGGATCAGCCGGGCACTCTCTACCCGTGCCTGTTCGCCCCGATGATCAAAATGCGTATTGAAAACCAGGAAGTCCGGCCCGCTGCCACGGGGCGAAAATTGAGCCCAGGTACAAATTCTGTTCAGGGCTGCATCCCAGCCTTTGGATGGGGTCGCGGGCGTAGTCGACAACCAGAAGGTACCGGAGGATTTTACTTTTAGTTTATCTTTTCGGTAGAAAATGGCGGAGTACTCCCCGTTGTCGCCGCCGTCTCTTCCCTCCCCGATAAAGGCATAGCCCGGCAAATTTTCCTGCAGCCAGTTCACCTGTTCGGGGAGTCCTTCCTGGATGCCCAGTACGTCCGGTTCATGGAAAAGGATCTGGCTTGCCAGAAAGTCGCGGCGCAGGGGCCAGGCGTTTTCCCCATCTTGAGGGGTATTCAACCTTATGTTGTAGGTCATGACCTTGACGGCGAGTGACCGTTTAGCGGATAACCGCACGCCGGAGGCGTGCGATTGTCCGGCCTGCACCTGCGTCCGCGCCCCCCACAAAAAGAGTAAAACAAAGATCAGGAGAGACTGAATCAGCCAGCGGGGAGCGTTCATAAGCAGCAGCTTTTTAAGGGTAAAATACCCTGGTTAACCGCTATCACGGCCTTTAGCATGATGTAAATTCTGTTTTCCGGAGAGATGAACACCAAAATTACCCCGAACATAGTTAATTTTGTTATGTTTAACTTCCGATTGAATCAATAGATTCTCCGGTATACCAAAACCAGCCTTCCGTAATAGAGAGCGCTTTCACCACTACTGATTACCTAAACACTTAAGATGAAAAATCTGCTGCAATTTAGCCTTGTCCTGCTTCTGCTGGCCTTCGCTGTCCCCCTTCACGCCCAGTTCCGCAGCGAAATGCGGACGGCCAACAAAGAGTACGAACTCAAAGCCTTTAACCTGGCCATCGAGTCCTATAAAAAGGCACTGGCCCGGCGCCCTACCGACGTGGAGGCACTTAGCCGCATTGCCGACTCTTACCGGATGCTGAACCAAATGCAAACGGCTCATGGTTATTACCAGCAGGCCGTGCGGGAAAAGCGGGTAGAGCCGAAAACGATCCTGGAGCATGCTCACGTCCTGAAGTCTCTGGGCCGTTATGCCGAAGCAAAACAGTGGTACCTGCTGTACGCCCGTGATCATGACGCGGTGGTGGGCAACCACTTCGCGCAGAGCTGTGATTTCGCTACTGCCCAGGCGAATGCCGACGGTGGCTTTACGGTGCAGTCCGTGTCCACCAACTCTCCGGTATCCGACTTCGGGCCGACAATGGTAACGCCAACCGAGCTGGTGTTCAACTCTTCCCGAACCGCTGCCGGCAACTTTGACGGACAAGCCAGCAACAAGCCCTACGTGGCGGCGGTTGGCCCTGATGGAAGCCTGCAGCAGGCTTTTGAGCTCCGCACCGGGTATACGGAGGCGGCGGGCAACGTTGGTCCCGTCAGCTACTCCCCTGATGGCCGTCAGGTCATTTTTACCCGTAACAACTTCACCCCCGGCACGCGGATGGTGCCGGAAGCCGGCATCAGCATGAACCTGATGATCGCGGACATTAACGCCGACCAGCAGTGGGTGAACGTACGTCCCTTACCGTTCAACGGTACGGACATCAGTTCCGGTTACGGAACTTTTTCGGCTGACGGTAATACCATTTACTTCGCCAGTAACCGCCCTGAAGGCTACGGCGGGTACGACATTTACCGGGTGAACCGCCAGGGCCAGAGCTGGGAAGCTGTTCCGGAAAACCTGGGCACGGTCGTAAACTCAGTCGGTGATGAAATCACGCCTTACTTTGACGGT
>JAUIIF010000594.1 GCA_030431945.1 Bacteroidia bacterium
CTTAACGCCGTTAACGCGCAGGGTCTCCGCAATTTCTTCGGCAGATTTTCGACTCTGGACGTAGATGATGCCCGACTGGTTGGGCATGGACTGGACCACCTTGATGATTTGCTTAAAGGTGTATTCCTTTTTACCCTTCGGGCGTACTTCGTAGTAGAGGTTATCCCGGTTAAAGCTGGAAACAAAGGTGGCATGGTCGTCACCCATCCGCAGGTTTTTGACGATGTCGGACTGAACCTTGGGCGTGGCCGTTGCCGTCAGGGCAATGATGGGAATGTCATGACCGATCATGTCCAGCATTTCACGAATACGGCGGTATTCCGGGCGGAAATCGTGCCCCCATTCCGAAATACAGTGTGCTTCGTCAATGGCTACAAAGGAGATGTTCGCGGCCCGGAAGAAATCGATGTTCTCTTCTTTGGTCAGGGTTTCCGGTGCAACAAAAAGCAATTTCGTCTGGCCACTGGTAATGTCTTCCTTGACCTGGCGCATCTGGGTTTTAGAGAGCGAGGAATTCAGAAAATGGGCCACGGCGTCGTTGTCTCCGTGCGAACGGATGGAGTCTACCTGGTTTTTCATCAGGGCAATCAGCGGCGAGATGACCAGGGCACAGCCATCCATCATCAGGCCGGGCAATTGATAACAAAGACTTTTACCACCTCCGGTGGGCATAATCACAAAAGTGTCCCTTCCTTCGAAAAGTGCTTCAATGATGGCTTTCTGGTTCCCCTTAAAGGTGTCAAACCCGAAATGCTCCAATAGCGCCTGTTCGAGATGATTTACAGCTGGTTTTGCGGTCATGCTAAATTACGCTTTGCTCCGAATTATGAAGTTCTTATAACCACCAGGTTGCTGACTTCAAGCTTTCTCGGTGGTATCGGACGGATTATTAACTCACGGTAATACCTTTGCGGCAGTACCAATACGGTAGGTTATGAAAATACTGTAATGGGCAAATAATAGGCGAAAATGAATCACCAGGGTGATTCGATTGTTAAATTAGGGGTTTAAGTTGATATTTCTCCGGTTTAGACCGCGAAAGTTCGCTAAAGTCACTGCGCGTTCCCCAGGGGTGAGCTAAGGGCGCCCAAAAATACACTTTTACGTGAAAAATAAAAGGCTAATCCTGCAGGTTGCCCGAGAAACTTTGGCGATTGAGGCGGAAACACTCCATAGATTGAGGCAAACACTTGATGATAGCTTCGTTGCCGCAGTCAATGCCATGTATTCCTCCCGGGGCCGCATCGTGGTCACTGGGATTGGAAAAACAGCTCTCGTGGCCAAAAAGATCGTTGCCACGCTGAATTCTACCGGTACCCCAGCCCTTTTTTTACACGCCGCCGACGCAATTCATGGCGACATCGGCATGGTACAACCCGAAGACCTGGTGCTTTGCCTGAGCAAAAGCGGCGAGACGGCTGAGTTGAAGATGCTGGCCTTATTAGTACGGCAGGCCGGTAATCCTCTTATGGCCATGGTGAGCCGGCCAGACTGCAGCCTCGCCCACCAGGCGGACTACTTGCTGCTGACACCGATTGACCGGGAAGCGGACCCCAATGACCTGGCACCCACCGCCAGCACCACCGCACAAATGGCCCTCGGGGATGCCCTGGCTACCGCTTTGTTGGCCTTGCGGGGGTTTTCCCCGGGCGATTTCGCCCGCTATCATCCCGGAGGCTCGTTAGGGAAACAGCTCTACTTGCGGGTGGCCGATCTGTATCCCGCCAATCAGAAACCGCTGGTGGTGACCAACAGCCCGCTCCGGGAAATCCTGCTGGAAATGACTTCCAAACGCCTGGGAGCAACGGCCGTACTGGAAGAACGTACGGGCGCACTGGCGGGCATCATTACGGATGGGGACTTACGGCGCATGCTTTCCGGCAACCCCAACCTGGAAACCCTTACTGCCCGGGAAATCATGACCACCAGCCCCAAAACAATTCGCAAGAATACCCTGGCCATCAAGGCCCTGGAGAAGCTGCGGGCACACAACATCAATCAGCTGGTCGTTACCAGTAAAAAAGGAAAGTACCTCGGTTTTTTGCACCTGCATGACCTGATCCGGGAAGGGCTGGTGTAAAGCTGGTCAATGCCTGCCCCCTTACCAACTTTTTTTTGCACCCGCGGCCGCGCCCCGAAAAATGTACTCCCCCCGGTTGGCCCGCGCACGAAGCTTAATTTTTCTTGACCCGTTGGGTGTGGATCACCTTGGCGTCCTTGTCCTGCAACTGTACGAGGTACATGCCGGCGGGCAGTTCGGTAATATCGTAGGTGGCCTTGTCGGCGTAGTCGAAATCTTTGACCTCGCGCCCGACCATGTTAATGACCCGAATGCTGGTGACCCGGTCGCTGTGACCGATTTCAAAAGTAGTGGTAACGGGGTTAGGGAACACCCGCAGGTCTTCCGTGGCCGATTGAGCGGCGAGGCCGAGAGTGCAAAACAGGAAAGCGAAAGAGAGTAAAAAGTTTTTCATAATACGTTTGATTCAAAAGTCGAAGAAATAGAGAGAATAGTGACTTTCGCAGGCCCCGTAAGGCGTGCTTTGCCCCTTCAACCTGCGGAGCAGGGGCAGGTGCACGGCTTTTTTAGAAAAAATTTAAAAAAAGTGATTTTTCTTGATTTTTGGCGAAATTCAGTCAAAGAGGCCTTTTGTCACCAAATTTTGGGGGCTGGGGTTGCGTTTTGTTCTTTAGTCTTTCCGAAATGACTAAATATCGTACTTGGGCAAATTCAAGTGCGGGAAGCCATCTAATTTGAGCTCCTAAGTGTTATTATCGCACGGTCAAGTGGGCCCTGGGTCCTGACAAATAGCTTTTACCTCTAAAACGTAACATGGCGGAAGTACTCGAAACAACCATTGAAGAGCAGACCGGTATCCGGAAGGCTTATGAGGCCATGATTGCCTGCCTGCAGAAAAAGCCCAATGAGGCGGACCTGGAGCAGATGGAGCGTGCTTTTGAACTGGCCAATTACAGCCATCGTTACCAGCGCCGGAAATCCGGGGAGCCTTACATCTACCATCCGATTGCCGTCGCCCGCATCTGCTCGGAAGAGATCGGTTTGGGCCCTACGGCCATCTGTGCCGCGTTGCTGCACGACGTAGTGGAAGACACCCCGGTAACCCTGGAGGATATCCGGGGAGATTTCGGAGAGCGCATCGCCCAAATGGTGGGCGGACTGACTAAGCTGGACAGTGCCTACACTAACGAAAGCCAGCAAGCTGCTAACTTTAAA
>JAUIIF010000595.1 GCA_030431945.1 Bacteroidia bacterium
CCGGAATCGGCCGTCTACAAATCCACCGACGGAGGAAAAAATTTCCGCAAGATCATGAAGGGCATGCCGGGCGGCGACCTGGGGCGGATCGGCCTGGACGTATCGCCGGCCGATCCTGACGTCGTCTACGCCGTCGTCGAAGCCCAGGAAGGCAAAGGCGGTTTTTACCGTTCCACCGACCGCGGCGAGAGCTGGGAGAAGCGGAGCAGCTACAGCTCCAGCGGCAACTATTACCAGGAAACAATTGCCGACCCGGTGGACGTGGACCGGGTCTACGTCATGAACACCTTTGCCGCCGTCAGTACGGACGGTGGCAAAAACTTCGACAACGTCGGAGAAAAAAACAAACACATCGATAATCACGCCCTGTGGATCAACCCGCACAATCCCGACTACCTGCTGAACGGTAACGACGGGGGCGTTTATGAGTCCTGGGACCGGGGAAAAACCTGGCGTTTCTTCCCTAACCTGCCCGTGACCCAGTTCTATAAAGTGGCGGTGGACAACGACTACCCCTTCTACAACGTGTACGGCGGCACGCAGGACAACTTCAGCTTCGGCGGGCCCAGCCGTACCACCGAGCCCACGGGTATTACCAACCGCCACTGGTTCGTCACGACGCTGGGCGACGGCTTCGAGCCCCACGTCGACCCCAGCAATCCGGACATCGTCTACAGCCAGTCGCAGTACGGCAACCTCAGTCGTTTCGACCGCGCTACGGGGGAGACGACCGACATCGTCCCCCAGCCCCCGCAGGGAGATTATTCCTACAACTGGAACTGGGATTCGCCCCTGCTGGTGAGCCGCCACGACCCTAAGCGTGTGTACTACGCCTCCGATCGTGTTCACCGTTCGGACGATCGCGGCCAGAGCTGGCGCGAAGCCAGTGGTGACCTGACGCGCGGCATCGACCGCAATAAACTCAAGGTAATGGGGAAAGTGTGGCCGATGGATGCCGTGGCGAAAAATGCCTCCACCACTCCCTACGGCAACATTGTGGCCCTCGCCGAATCTCCCCTGAACGAAAACCTGCTGTACGCCGGAACGGACGACGGGCTCGTGCACGTCTCTACCGACGGGGGCGCCAACTGGACGCGGTACGCCAGGTTTCCCGGTGTCCCCGACACCACCTACGTGAACGAGATCATTGCCTCGGCCCACGACGAGAACGTCGTCTACGTCGCCTTCAACAACCATAAGCGCGGAGACTTCAAGCCTTACCTGCTCAAGAGCACCAACCAGGGCAAAAAGTGGAAATCCATTGCGGCCAACCTGCCCGAGCGGGGCTCCGTCTACGCCATCGCCGAAGACCCGCAAGTGGCTGACCTGCTGTTCGTCGGCACGGAATTCAGCTGCTTCGCTACCGTGGACGGTGGCGATTACTGGCGGAAGCTCAGCGGTGGGTTACCCACCGTGGCCGTGCGGGACATCAACATCCAGGAACGGGAGAACGACCTCGTGCTGGCCACCTTCGGCCGGGGCTTCTACGTCATGGATGATTACTCCGCCCTGCGCGAGCTGACGCCGGAAGTACTGGAAGCGGAAGCGCACCTCTTCAGTGTCCGCGATGCCTTCCAGTACCTCCCTTACAGTCCGATTGCGGCCAGCAATACCATCTCCTGGCTGGGACCAAAAGGCTTCCAGGGCGAAACCTACTACCTGGGGGATAACCCGGAGTTCGGCGCGGCCTTCACCTATTACCTCAAAGAAGGGTATAAGTCTGCCGAAGACCAACGCAAGGAAGACGAGCAGGAGCGCCGTAAAGCGGGTGAGGACGTCTTCTACCCTACTTACGAACAGCTCTCCGCCGAAGAGGAGGAGAAGGATGCCTTCCTGATCTTTACCGTTCGCGATGCGAACGGCGAAATGGTGGATGAGGTACGCAGTAAGCCGAGCAAGGGTATTAACCGGGTTTACTGGGACCTGAAGTATCCGGACATTGACCACGTCAATAAAGGCAAGGACGACCCGACGAGTAATCTTGCCTCCGGCATCATGGTACTGCCGGGCGACTACACCGTGGCGCTGGCGAAGAGCGTCGGCGGTACCGTGACCCCTCTGGCGGGTCCGGTGTCCTTCAAGGTCAAGGACCTGGAAAAGCGGACCTTACCGGCGACCGACCCGGCCGCCATGCTGGCGTATCACCGCGCGCTCAACGACCTCTCCCAGGACGCCAACGCCGTGCGCAGCGCCTACAACGAGCTGAACGAGCGCCTGACGTACTACCGGGCGGCCCTGCGGCTGGTGGACAGCCCGGGCCTCGAGACAACAATCGACGCCCTCGCGGACAAGCTCAAAGCCATCCGCCTCCAGCTCTACGGCGACCCCATCAAACGGCAACTGGAAATCGATCAGGCGCCCTCCCTGAGTAGCCGCATCAACACGGCCATTTATACGGGCATGTCTTCCCGCTCCGACCCGACGAAGACATCGGCCATGGTGAAAGCCATTGCGGAGGAGCAAATTGGTCCGGTAATGACGGCCCTGCGCGGCTTGCAGGAAACGGAAATCCCCACCATCGATGCGGCCCTGAACCGTGCCGGTGCCCCGTGGACGCCGGGTCGGGTGATTGGTACGGGGGGAAAATAAGCCTGCTGTTCAAAATTGCTTTGCCGGCACCTGCGTCCGCGCCCGCTTTCGTTTAGTGGGGCGCGGACGCGGGTGCGGGGAAAGGGATTGGGGAGCGATGTGCATGGCAATGCCTATGGCCCCAGAAAAACCTGCCGGGCTGGAGCCAAGCCACCTCTTACCAAACTCTTAGCGGGACAAGCCTGTTCCAGTCTTCTCGTTCTTCCCGGCATATTACCGGGTAGGGACATCGACGTAAGCAGCAACAATGGAGTACAAAATAGACGATTTACAAAAAGCCGATTACCAGCAGGTAGTGGCCCTGTGGGAAGCGTCCGTAAGGGCGACCCATCACTTTCTGCGCGAAGAAGACATTGAATACTTCAGACCGCTGATTTTGAACGTCTACCTGGACGCCGTCAACCTGAAAGGCATCAAGGATGAAGAGGGAAGGTTACTCGGCTTTATGGGCGTATTCGATGACAACCTGGAAATGCTGTTCCTCCACCCCGAGCACCGGGGCAAAGGAATCGGGAAGCGTTTATTGCATTACGCGGTGCAGCAACTGGGCGTAACCCGGGTAGACGTAAACGAGCAAAACGAACAAGCCGTGGGCTTTTATGAACACTACGGGTTTGAGACGGTGCAACGTTCCGAAAAGGATG
>JAUIIF010000596.1 GCA_030431945.1 Bacteroidia bacterium
TTCTTTTTTCAGTTCCTGCAGGTGGTTGACCCATTTGAGGATCACCCCGGGCTGCACGTAGTAGCTGGCCGCCCACTTCACCATGGCCTCATTACCCACGGCAATGATTTTTACAATGTCCGGGTACTTGCGGGCTAAGGCCACCGCCCGCTCAATTTCCGCAGCGTTGTGCTCACTTTCCTGGTTATGGTCCGGGGCGAGGTCCGTCCAGGCGTTCTTGCAGTCGATCCAGGCACCCAGCATCACGTACATCTCGAAGGATGGGTCTTCCTGCTTCAGCTCCCTTATGGCGGCCAGTACGTTGCCCGCCTGGGCTAATTGTACGTTGTAAGTCCGGATAATACCCACGCCCATAGCGGCGAGAATACGCATGTCCTCCTTTAGTTGCGTCAGGGTCGGCTGGGTATCCCGGGAAACGCTGCGGTACCCTCCGTAGGAGATGGCCAGGTAGTCAGGGTGTCCGAGAATGTCAGCAGCGGTAAGGTTTTTAACCTCCATAGATGGTTGTTTTTCCGAGGTACAGGAACTGTGCCAGGCGATGATCGTCAGTAAGAGTAAGCCCAGGATAAATCTTTGCATTATCGGCATTTTTACGTTAACCTCAGGATGGTCTGAGATCAGGTTAAGGTAGCAGCATTCAGGCTGACCCGGATGCTGCGGACCTCCCCGGTCCGCTTAAAGAGCTGGTCGCTGGTTGGCTGGTCCAGGGTAGCGCCAGCGAAGCGTTGCCGGTGCCCGTCCTGGTAAATTACCTCCGTTACCGCCTGCTCACCGAGGTGGTAAACGACGGGGACCTGACAGTACGTGAAACAGAGTTCCTCCGCGCCAACGGTCAGGGAACGGGAGGTGCCATCGAGGTCTTTGTAGGTAAACTCCCGCGGTTGGCGGATGAACTCGGTACGGCGCAGCAGCGACGGGGAGAACGACAGTAACCCATCCCTGACCTTTACGCCCAGCTCGCCAAAACGGCTGAGAATGTCTTCTTTGACCTGCCCCGTCATGCCCGGCTGCTGGGCACCTTTACCGGCCGGGGTGTGGGAATAAGGATCCGTGGGAAAGGCACCGTAAAGGGTGGGGGATTTGTGTACCCCGATTCCTTCGTTAATCTCGTAGTAGTGTTGTTGCAACTGCCGCGTGATGGCAGCGGGAGCATTTGCTGCCGTTGCCTGCAAACAGCATTCCTGCACGGCGAGCTGCAGCTTGGAAACCATATGCCAGTAAATGGATCCCAGGCCCTCGTAGCCGAAGAAAGTGCCCGAACGGCCGGTAAACGCTTTGTG
Organism: Bacteroidia bacterium; assembly: GCA_030431945.1. Classification (GTDB taxonomy): domain Bacteria; phylum Bacteroidota; class Bacteroidia; order Chitinophagales; family Saprospiraceae; genus Neolewinella. The sequence continues at coordinate 1,281 of JAUIIF010000596.1, forward strand.
GTTAAAGACTTCCTCAAAGACTTTCTGTACGTACGCTGCCGCTGCTTTATCGACGGGGTAATCACCGGTTTCCGCCAGCTTGTCAAGCGCCGCCTGCAGGTTGTTCTTGTTGTTGAAGTTGCCGTTGAAATGGAAAGTACCATTAATGTCCCGAACAATAATGCTGGTGTCTCCGGCAGCAACCAGGTGCTGCAACAAAGCGGATTGGGCCACTGATGCGGGCGGAATAGTATTCTTTTCCAGGAAGCCCGGCAGGTTCTTGTTGGGGTAGAGGATGTAGCTGGACTGGTCTTCCCGAAACAGTTGGCTGCCCTTCAGGCCGTCCAGCACCGCAAGCGCCTCCTCCGGGGTAAGGGCTCCGGCGCTCAGTACCGCCACCTGGCCTTCCAGCATTTCACTCAGGTAACTGATGGAAACACCATCCTCTTCTACGGACATGAGGTTGTAGGCATGGTATAGATTGTCCGTGCGTTTATTAGCCTTGATCGTATGGTCAATAAAGGCTTGACTGATGGCCAGTAACGCCCGGATTTCCTGACGGGTAACCGCCTTTTTTGTACCACGGAAACCCCGTTGGTAGACCTGGTTGCGGAAATCACTGGCGGCCGTGCCCAGTGCATCAAGTACTTGCTTGCGCTGGTGGTCCGTTATGGCCGCTTCCAGCAAGTTTTTATGATCGTTTAGTGCAGCCTGAATCCGCGCAAAAAGTTCTTGTACTTCGACGGAAACGGCGAATTCAGTGGCAGCAGACTGCTCCAGCAAGCGATCGAAAAAGGAAACGAAACGGCGGAGGTAGTAGAGGGTTACCATCGATACTCCGTTACCTACCAGGGCATTGTTGGCGTCATTCCATTCGGGGCGCTGGGTGTTCATCCAGATGCCTCCTTCGGGGATGAAGTTAGACAGTTTAGCCAGTAGGGTCGCCAGGATTTTTTCGATGAAATTGACGCGGTGTATTTCTCCTTGCTGGTTCAGTAAGAGTGCGCCGTCTGCGCCGATTTTATTCCGTCGCTCCCGGATGGTTTCATCCAGCTCCCGGTCAAAATCAATCGTGTCCTTTGGGTTGTCAAGGATCTCCTGGTGCGATTTGATTTTATAGGGAATGTTGGCGTAAACCAGGAAGTTACGGTTGAACAATTCACCTAAAGCTCCCGGTTGGTGCTGCTCACTGAATTCCAGGAATTTCAGCAGGTAGATGATCTGGTGATCTCCCCAGTAACCAATGTAAGACCAGGGGTCATCAGCTTCGATGGTTTCCCAGTCGAAGCCATCTTTGGTTACCCGGTAAGGGTTGTAGCCGTCAAACGTGGTCGCATTTAAAAACTTGAGGATCATGCCCTCCACGAAGTCGGGGTAGCTGTGCGCTAAGGCTTCCCAGTTTTGGAAAATATCCCGCCAGTTGCCTTCGTAGTCCAGGATTTTAGTGCCGTCGACCTCACTGTGGGTGTTAATCGAGAAACGGTTCCAGGGGCGGCTCGGGTCGCCGTGGCGCCGGCTGAATTTCAGGGGTAGATACTCCAGGCAAAGGCGCTGGAAGTCCGGGTCCGTTGCCGGGGCAATTTGTGCTTTTAAGTCCTGCAGGGTGAAAAGGTCCGGCAGGCCATTGATGAGGGCCAATTGCTGATCGGCAATGGTTTTATTACCGTGGGCGAGGTAGGCGATGAAATCCCACTTTTCGATGTTGTAGTTGTCATCGAAAATGCCTCCCCGCATGATGTTGAAGAGGACGTTGGAGAAATGGCGGGTATCCCGACGATGATCGGCCGTGAGTTGCAAACCGTCAGCTGCCGCACTCAGGGCGATCAGTTTCTGGGTTCCCGTCTCAATATCTGCAGCCAGGGCTTCCGCCAGGCCCGAGTCGGACTGGAGGTCGTGGATCAGCCGGGCGACTGCCGCGTGGTCCTGGTTTACGTTAGCGACGATCGTCCAGCCCTTCTCGCCGTT
>JAUIIF010000597.1 GCA_030431945.1 Bacteroidia bacterium
GGGAAGGGTAAATGGCCGTCGGAACGTGCCCATTATCCTGCTTCTTCCAACCAGCCTTGCATCCTGCGCTCCGTCGCCCTGCTGAATAAAAAGTGACCACCAATTGTAACCATTTCTTTTCCCGGCAGTACCCCTGGTAAATGCCCGGTATGCTCATTCGTTTCTCCTGGCCGGTACTCGTCGTGGTACTTGGTCTGCTTTTCATGCCTACGCTTTCTGCGCAGGAACAGACAAAAGCCATTGATGCACTTTTTGAAGCGTGGACCACGCCCACTTCCCCCGGTGCCGCCATCGCCATTATGCGGGAAGGCGAAGTAGTGTACCGGAAAGGGTTTGGTTCGGCAAATCTGGAATACGACCTGCCGATTACGCCTACAACCGTTTTTCACGCCGCGTCCCTATCCAAGCAGTTTACGGCATTTGCCATCTTGCAATTAGCGGAAGCCGGCCAGCTATCCCTGACGGACGACGTCCACAAGTACCTGCCAGAGCTGCAGGATTACGGTGAGGTGATTACGATTCGCCATCTGCTTACCCACACCAGTGGAATGCGGGACCAGTGGCGTTTACTCGCCCTGGCCGGCTGGGCGCGGGAAGACGTAGTCCGTAACCGGGAAATACTCGACTTAGCGGCGCGCCAGCGGGGCCTTAATTTTAGTCCCGGTGACCGGTTCATGTACTCCAACCTGGGCTACACGCTGTTAGCAGAAATAGTCTCCAGGGTTTCCGGGCAGAGTTTCGCCAGCTATACCCGGGAACACATTTTTGTGCCGCTGGAGATGGAAGATTCTCAATTTTATGACGATTACCATCAAATAGTAAAGCACCGTGCCTACTCCTACGGGCAGAAGGCCGGCGAGACCGTTAAGCGCCCCCTGAACCTGTCCACCGTCGGGGCCACCAGCCTTTTTACTACGGTGGATGACTTGCTGAAATGGGCACAAAATTTTACTTCTCTACGCATTGGCAGCCCGTCCATTATGGAAGAAATGAAGCAGGGGGCGAAGCTGAATAGTGGCGCGGTGCTTGACGTGCTGGCCGGACAGTTTCACGGTACTTACCTCGGCCGGGATGTATACCTGCATTCCGGTTCGGATGCCGGCTTCCGATCGTACCTACTGCGCTTTCCAGCGGAGGGGATCAGCGTTGCCCTCTTAGCTAATACCTCTACGGCAGATGTGGAAACCCTGGCTTTTTCTGCCGCTAGCCATTTTTTGCCGTCGGTCAAAGCAGATGCGCAGTCCGGGACCGGGGCGGCGAAGAAGGGCGACTATCCCCATCCCGAAAACATTTTTATTGAGCTGCCCATTTCCGACCTGCAGGCTTTCGTCGGTAAGTACTGGGAGCACAACAACTGGTACGACCGGGAAATTCGGCTGACGGAGGAAGGGCTGAGCTATTACCGCCCGGGGAGCGGAAAAGCAACGAAGCTGCGCCCGGTAGGTCCCAACAGTTTTAAAATGATCGATGATACTGAAGACGTAACCGTTACCTTTAAGAAGAACGGCCACGGCTTGGCTACCATGCTGGTCAGGGTAAACGACGAGCCGGAAATTGAACACCTCGCCTATGACAACTTTGCTTTATCGGGCTACACCGGCGATTATTACAGTGAGGAGCTGGCCGTTACTTATTCCGTACGGGTTAAACAGGATCAACTCGTACTGTACACCCTGCGTACCGGTGAGATTGCCCTCAAATCAGTCGCCAGGGATTACTTTACCTGCAGCGACCGCAATTACAAAAAAGTGCAATTCAGGCGGGATGAGCAGGGAAACCTGACCGGCTTTTCGGTGGCCAATGGCGGTATTACCCGCCTGGATTTTACGTTGCTCAGGGAGCCGATCAGGCCTTAGCCCGCCAGTTTAACGATCAGGGCAACGGCTGCCACCGCGAAACAATAGTAGGCGAACCACCGCAACTCCGCCTTTTTTACCAGTTTGATCATCCACACGCAGGCCACGATGCCGGTAAAAAAAGCCGCGAAAAAGCCGACACCAAGGGCCGGCAGGGAGGTGGATCCGGAGAAGTCTCCGTCCAGCAGGTCCTTCGCCATTTTTCCGAGAATGAGCGGTACGACCATCAGAAAGCTGAAGCGGGCTGCTTTTTCCCGGTCAACGCCCAGCAGGACACTGGTGGAAATGGTGGCTCCGGACCGGCTGATACCCGGCAGGATGGCTACCGCCTGGGCCAGCCCGACGATAATGGCATCTTTCCAGCCCACTGATTTGTCGGTGTGCTGCGCCCGGTCAGCCAGAAAGAGCAAAACGCCGGTAATGATCAGCATCAGGGCAACCAGGATAACCTGGCGGTCGAACAGCGTTTCCAGCAAGTCATCAAACAGCACGCCGACGATCGCCGCCGGGAGCATACTGACCAGGATCAGGGCAGCAAACCGGGTGCCGTCATTCCATTTGAAAGCCAGCAAGTCACGCAAAATTTCGAGTACCTCCTTTCGGAAAACGACCAGGGTGGCCAGTGCCGTGGCGGCGTGCAGGGTAACCGTCATCAACATACTCTCCGCAGCCAGACTGTCATCCTGCATGATCCATTTCGCCAGTTCCAGGTGCCCGCTGCTGCTGACGGGGAGGAACTCCGTAAGTCCCTGGACAATGCCCAGGACTAATGCTTTGAGAAGATCGAACATGGTCAGTAGCTGGTTTGGACTAGTGGACTACGGTTGATTGGGGCCGCTGAACTATTGGCCGGTGAGGACGCTGACGTGGTGGCCTGCAATGCGTCAGGCGATTCGTCCCCTGCTTTTTCTTAAGCCCAGCCCCTTAGGGCAAATGGTCCGATTACTTTTTCAGGATAGCGTAAATCACGGTACCCAGTCCGCCCAAAATGACGATCGGGGCCAGTGTTATCCGGCGGAAGGAATAAATGACACTTTCATCAAAAACGGTAGGGTCGTCCCCCCGGCCGCCGCTCATGAGGAGCATGCCGAGGATGACCAGACCGAAACCAATGCCCATCCACAGGTAGGTGTCCCGGCCAAAAGTCAGGGGCCGGGTGCCTTTAGGCGTTTCCTTGGTGGTGGAACGCGTGGTGACCGGAGTCGCCGGGGCAACCCGGGTATTGTCCACCTGGGCGGCGGCGCGTTGCGCCGCTTGGCGATCCTTCTTTTTTCGTTGCTTACTCATGGTAGATGGCATTCAGTTTTTACGGGCAAGCCGGTTCGTGGGGGTCCCGCCGGGATAGCTTGCGCAGGTATTTGCTA
>JAUIIF010000598.1 GCA_030431945.1 Bacteroidia bacterium
ATGAGGATTTAGTCAGGTGGCTGCGTAGAATGCCTCGCCCCTATTTTGAGGTTTTTAATTTCTACGTCATTGACGGGTTTTCCCATCAGGAAATTGCTGAGCTACTGGGCATTGATGCCCAACTTTCCCGGCAACGCCTGGCGCGGAGCAGAGCGTGGCTGAAAAAAAGGTTACCGCCGGACCTACGTAATGAACTGCCGCAAGATCAACTTTTGAAAACCGGACTGATGATGCTTCCCCTGGCACACCTTATTCACCAATTCCTAAAGCAATAGCCATGAATTTTCTGGAAAAAATGCTTAAGAAACGTTTGGACGGCGGTGCCTCCCGCAAGGGCGTAGAGGTGGAGGAGCTCTGGGCATCCATCGAAAATGCCTTGCCGGCTGAAGACAAGGAAATGAAGCCCGTTGCTTCCCCCCGGCACCATCAGACCGGGTGGTGGCTTGCCGCCGTTTTATTTTTGGTACTTGCCGGAGGAGTCGCCTGGTTGGTCAGGCCGAAATTTCAAGCGGCTACGGCTAAGGAGGAGAAAAAACTGGAGCAGCCATCGGCAGGTGTTCAGCTCCGTGAAAGTGTGCTGGTACCGGCAGATGATCCCGTGCTAAGTGAACGACCATCGTTGGTAAATGGTGAAGCTGATGTTTTCACCGCTCCGGCCCCAACTTCCAACCGGAAAAATACTTCTGCGGGCAAAACGGTGCCCGGGCCGGCCGGCACCCGGGCCGGAGGAAGTACCCCCGCAGTAACAACGGACGATGCTCAGGAAGGCTCAGACCCCGGCCTGCAGCTTAGTCGTCCTCCGGGAGTCGTCGCAACCTTACCCCCTATCCCGGGCGAGGAATCGGCAGCCAGATCAACGGCCAACCTGCCACTTGTAACGCGCGGTGATAGACAAACTACGCTTTCCCTCCCCGCGACGATCGCTACCCTTGCCCCCCTGCCTTTGCCACTACGTCAGGCCAGGCTGCCCGCAGTGCAAACAATTGGTGCGGTGACTATTGACCCGGTGCGCCAACGGCAACGCGCCCGCTTTGAAGCTGGCTTTTTTGCAGGCACCAACTGGCTGCGGCCGCAGTATGCCTCGAGCAGTGAAGATGACCTGGGGGCCACCCTGAACGGCAGCCGGGGGCAGGCATTGGGCCAGTCTCTGGCTATAGACCTGAGCTACCGCATCCATCCTGCTTTTCGCCTGATCAGCGGGGTGGCGTTAGCCCGCACCCACACCACTTTTCGCTATACCGAAAGCTGGGATACGACGACGGTCTTTAATGGCCGGCCCGTTAACGCCATCGCGCTGAGGCGGGTAACGCACAACAACTTCCAAACGCAGCTTTCAGTGCCCCTGCTGGTAGAAGCGTCGGCTGGTTTCGGACGCCTGGAAGCGGGTATCGGTACGGGAATAGCTTTTTCCGTAGTCAGCCGGCAAACCGGCCGTTTCCTCAATGCGGAGCAGGAAGTTGTCACTTACGGTAATGGGGAGGATGCGCCGCTGCCGGTCCCGAATTCGTTCCTGGCCTACGTTGTCCGCCCGCAATTGACGTACCGTATCAGCCCTGGTTTCAGTGTCCAGGCTCAGGCCGAGTTCCGCTGGCAGCAATACGGGACTTCTGCCTTGTCCGGGGTGGAAACAAAAGGAGCGCAGCTGGGGGCGAGTCTTGGAGTACTGTACGGTTTCGGGAAGCGGTAATGACCAGCTGCTAACCGTGAGTTTCGTAGAACCATCTGGGGGCAGATGGGAGTGCAGCAACTTGTACAACTAATGCTGGAGCCAGGCGCTCCTTGTTACGACAGGCGGACCTTCGGCCCGCGGCCCTGGTCAGTTCAGCCCGTTAAGTGCACACCGCAGGTTGGCCATGCGGTCCGGTAAGCACCTTTGTTCTATCTTCCGTTTCCATGCATGAAATAACTCTTACGATGCGGAAACCCTCCTTAATTCTTGCCCCACTCTTACTTTTCCTGGCAGCCTGTGGCGGCAACGTGGCTTTGGAAAAAGATCAGCCCTCGGATGACGATGAGGTAACGACCATGCGTAAGCCAATGAACTTCGTCTCCCACCGGGTGGTGGATGACGCTGAATGGTGGTGGGCGCTGGCAATCGGTGACGTAACCATGGACGGCCTGCAGGATATCGTCTTTATTAACAATAATGCCAACGGAGGCTACCTGGGCTTGCGGGCCGGAGCTACTTCCGGCGATTTGTGGACAGAAACGGTCGTGGCGGAACAACCGCCGACGGGCGGAACCTTTGCGGCCGGAGACCTGGAGGTTGGAGATATGGATGGTGATAAAGACCTCGATATCCTGGCCGTCAAACACACCGGAGAGTGGGATGATGCCGGTGCCGAAGCAGAAATTTATTACTACTCCCATCCTGACTGGACGCCCCACTTCATCGGTACTGCCAAAGGAGCCGTAAAGGACCTCTCTATCGGCGATTTTGACGGCGACGGTCTTAATGACCTGGCGGTGCTGACGTATGTAGCAGAAAACCTGCGCATTCACCTCCAACAAAAAGACGGCACCTTCCGACTGGTACAGGACATCACCCGGAAAGGACTGCACGAAGGAATGGATGTGGCAGACCTGGACGGTGATGGTGATCTGGACATAACCGCCAACGGTTTCGTTTTCGCTAACCCGGGAGGTGACCTGTGCGCAGCCTGGCCCGTGACGGTTATCGACCCCAAGTGGAACAATCAGACGGGCGATTGGTCCGCCAACGGTACCAAATCGTTTGTGGCGGACCTTGCGGGAGACGGTATACCGGAAATTTTTATTGCCCACAGTGAACGGAGCGGCTATCCGTTGAGCTTTTACGCGCGGGAGACCGATGGAACGTACCGCGAGCACATTGTCGTCGAAGAAATTCCGGCGGCGCATACCCTCCAGGTCTACGACATGGACCTGGATGGTGACCTGGACGTAGTTGCGGGCATTAACCCTGGCCGGGCCGTCAACCTGGAGCCGAAAGTTATGCACCACGAAGTCCTGATTATGCTCAATGAAGGAAACGGTACCTGGCGCAGAAAAGTCATAGAAAACGAAGGAATCTATAACGGACGAGTAGCTGATTTTGAGGGAGATGGAGACTTTGACCTCTTTCGTTACCCTAACCATGAAGCTACGGAGGTCTTCCTGATGGAAAACCAGACCAGATAGCCTGAATGGTTTCCTGCCGCCTGAGCCTCCGGGCGGCTCCTCCAATAATCGCCGGCGAT
>JAUIIF010000599.1 GCA_030431945.1 Bacteroidia bacterium
GAATCAGCGCTTAACCCACGGGAGAATGGCCTGTCCGCCCAGTTGATCCTGCAGGTGCAGAAAGTAGGTGCCAGGCGTCAGCTCCTCCAGTTCAAAACTTTGCACCTGCGGCCCCGCCCCAAAATCAGTGTCGAAAAATTGGCGAAGCTGTCGGCCCCGGGGATCAAAAAGTCGCCCGGTTAAGTGAGAACGTTTGGTCAGGGTAAAGGAAAGGCGTAAGGTTTCCGCAACCGGATTCGGCGAGATCACCAGGTCGCTGACGGTCGCCAGGCTTCCGGCCGGTACCGCATCGAGGTTAGTGGTGAGGGAGAAAACAGGCCTGAGGGCGGTCGGGCGATTTAAATTGAGTGTGAGTTCCGGATCGGCGGTGCCATTATCAAGTTCCCAGTGCTGAAACGTGTAGCCCGCTCTTGCTACTGCCTTTACCCGGATGGGGACATTCTGGAAGTAATCGCCTATCCAGCTGGTTTGATCGATCGTCAGGCTGTTTACTTCCACGTAACCTTCGTCGGTGTCGCTAAGCCGGATGGTCAGCCGGTGGTGGGCCGGGAGGTTAAACTGGTCTTTGATGAAGGTTTTCATCCGCCCCGGGCGGTTACGGAAAAAGTTTCGCATTGTTTCGAGTCCGTTCTCCCAGTTGTAGTTGATCGACCAACGTTCGTGATGCCGGGGGATCTCGAGCTCAATGGCCGCGGCCCGCTCGTTGAGGTGGTGGATCACCGGCGTGGACAGGAAGCGGGAATTCATCTCATCAGCCATTTGGTTAATGAACCGGTGCCGGAAACTGGTATTTCCCATCAACCGCCGGAAGAGCAGGGTGGACCAGGGCGGGTTGGGCCAGTTGGGGCCGTTAGCCTCCAGGGCATAAGCCAGGGTATTGAAGTTGAAAGCGTTGCCGTCCCAGATGCCGGCACCGAAATCGGTATCAAAAAGAATCCAGCGCCACCGGCCGCCGTCTGGCTTCCAGTACTTGATGTTGTTTCCGGGCCAGTCGCGGTTGTCAAAGTAAATCTGGGCGGCGAAATACTGCACAAAATTATCTACATCAAGCTGATCCGCCACCCGTCGGTAATTCGCCTCACTGCTCAGGCTGTTGGTATTGACGAAGCTGATCATGGCCAGGTAGTCTTCGTTACTTCCGTGAATAACGTCCCCGTTGAATTCAAGCAGGTTTATGTCCGTTGGTGCGTGCCCATGAAGGCTGGCCAGGTAGTGCTCGTTAATTTTTTCCCGTAAATTATAAATCCCCCAGTACGCTCCGTTCAGGTAGCTGGCAACGGGCCGGTAGGCCTGAATATCCACGTGGGAGTCTTCCATGAGGCTGGTAAGGAAGACGTCCCGCAGCATGGTCTGGCCGTTTTCATTACCTGAGTTTCTGAGCACCAACGCCTGAAACTCTTCGTAATTACGTTGCTGGAAGAAAGGGTAAACCATGGCATTGTCGCCGTAGCGCCCGCGGGCAAAAAGTGAAAGGGAGCGTTGCGGATTGGCCCGGCTCCAGCCGCCGAAAATTTTCACCCCGCCATCGAGCTGAAAACGATTACTGCCATCCGGCTCGTAGAAGGAAAAGCTGATGGGCTGTTCCGTTTCTTCCCAGATGTTGGAACCGAAATAAGGGAAATCCCCTTCGTAACCTTCCCCTAAGACGTACATGCCGGTCTCGGGATGAAAGAAATTGTCTGGTGCCGTGACCAGGGAGACCACGGGAAGGTCATGGTCTACCCCCAGCAGGTAGCTGGTGGTTTGGGTAGGAGAGGGGAGGTAGTTGGGCCGGAAGATGGCTGCCCGGACGATGGTGGTTTCGGTAATGGCAATTGGCCCGGTATAAACGGGGGAGGCTGCCGTCGGCACCGTCGCATCCAGGGTGTAGCGGATCTGGTTAGGGGCCGTCGCGCCGCTTAGCCGGAGGGAGAAGGCGTCCACTATGCCACCAGGCTCCGAGAAGCTGACGGATTCCCGCACAACACCGGTAAAGCCGGTGTCCGGGTTCTGTTGCCCGGGGGTGGTTGTCCGGAACAGTTGCGGGCTGCCGCCGTTTCCGGGAATACCGATGGAGACGTTGGCCGGCAGGCCGTAAAGGCCCAAACTGTCCACCAGTTCGCCGGAGGCATCGTGCAGGACCAGCGTTTCCCCGTCCGCCGCCAGCTTGAAGTTCGTATGCAGGGTCGCCCGTGGCAGGTCGAGCAGCGCCGGGGGCGTACGGCCCTCCTGGTTGCTACCGGAAAACTGCAGCGTCAGGAACGGAATCAGCGACAGGTCAGAGGAGAAGGCAGTAACGTTGTGTACCTGTACGGCCAGCACATTTTCACCTTCCCGCAGCAGCGTTTCCGGCTGGTTGAGTACGAAGCGCTGGGGCGGGGCCTCGTTGATGATACGTGCCTCCGACCCCTGGGTGGCAAAAGCATCCCAGGCAGGTCTGCTGCCGGTCATATTGGCCCGGGCAATCTCCGTGCCGTTCAGGTAGGCGACAAATCCGTCATCGTAGTCAATGTCAAAAAGTATTGCCGTTACCTGCGCCAAATTGTTTAAGGTGAACTTGCGCCGGACAAAAACCGACCGCGTGCCATTGGCCACTACCGTTTGATCATCGCCATCATCATAGCCGAAACCGCTCGGGCCCGTAGGCCAGGCACGGTCATCATAGCTGAGGGTGTTCCAGGCGTTCGTAACGGGGCCGGTGGGGAGCAAATAGCGGAAGTCATCGCCCCGGTCAACAAAGGTCCGGTAAGAAAATGCCGCGCTGCGATCCTTGCCTGAGGCCCAGAGGAAGATGTATTCATCCGGACCGAGGCGAAGCTCGGGGAGGGGCCATTTACCGGGGTTGTCCGGTTTGTCGGAAAGGGTGAACCCCGTCAGGTCTGCAGCCGTATCCCCGGCATTATGTAGTTCCAGCCAGTCGGGGGTGTCGCCGTCCTCATCCGTATAAACACTGTTGGAGGAGACGGCTTCGTTGAGCCTTACCTGAGCGGTGGCGAGGAATGGAAGCGTAATCAGGAGAAGTAACAGGCGTGCCGACATAGTTGGGGGGGGTGAAAAGGCAGGGTGCTGGGGCTGCAGGGCTGCTGCAAACGTCTGGGGGATCTACACTACGGCCTTGATTTCAAACTCAAGTTCATTAAAGGTAAAGGCCTCACCGATTATCCGCCCGTGCAGCATCTGGCCGATGGGGGCTTCGAGAGAAGTACAATAAAAGGTCCTGCCGGCCAA
>JAUIIF010000600.1 GCA_030431945.1 Bacteroidia bacterium
TTGCTGCGCCGGTGATGACGAATTGCCCCTGCCCGCTCATCAGCCACCGGCCACCAACCCGGGTGAGTTCCAGGCAAGTGTTTTCAGTAGTTTGCCCCAGCAAATGGTTGGCCGCATCGCGGGCGCGGGGGTCTGCCGGTCCGCCACTGGCAATGCCCAGGGCCCGCTGCCCGGGGCGACCACCATCAACCAAAAAAGCACCGCCACCAGTTTGCAGGCACTGTAAGGTTATCGTTCCGGCCATGGTGCTGGAGTTTGTTTTAGGTCAAGAAAGGCTGGTGCGTCGATAGCATAAAAACGAACGGTATCGCCCGCCAGAAAGCGCGTGGGGGCAGGACCCGCCTGCAGGAGCGGAATCGGGCAGCGACCGATGAGCTGCCAGCCCCCCGGGCTGGGGGAGGGGTAAATGCCGGTCTGCCGGCCGGCCAGGCCTACGGCCCCTGACGGAACACGTGGGCGCGGAGTTGACCGACGCTCAATTTCCAATTGTGGCGGCGTTTCGCCCAGAAAGGCAAATCCTGGCAGGTAGCCCAGCTGATATACCAGAAAATCTGTTCCGGTGTGTAACGCAACGAGTTCCTGAAAGGACAGCTGCAGGGTGTCCTGTACGTATTCCAGGTCCGGCCCGTCGTAACAAACCGGAACGAGGTGCCGTTGGCTTGGCGCTGCAGGTACGGCGGCCGGCCGGAGGGCGTAAATGTATTCCCGCAGTTGGTAGGCAGACGTCTTTCGCAACGAAAACCTCACTAGCAAAGAAGCGTAGGCCGGTACACATTCCACCACCCCGGGATGAGCCAGGACGGCCCGGGCGTAATCATGCACACTGCGGCTGATCGCCGGATCAATCCTTTGTTCCCAGGTGAGGAGGAGCGCGTCAGAACCGTAGGAATGCAGATGGTGAGGAAGACGCACGGGAGTGATGGTGAAAGATGGGCAGGAACAATTCTTTGCTAGTAGGCCAGGTGTTTATTCAAAGGGAAAATGGTCGGGAAACAATGGGGGCGTTAGCGTGCACGAGCAGGCTCGCTGAAGCTTGGGAGCAGTAAGGTTACGCAACCGGAGCGTGCACCAATTTAAGGGGTTTCCCGGAATATTGCCCACGCCCACCATCTCCACACCTGGGCGTAGTGCCGGTGCTGGCGGCGTTGCAGTACCTGCTCGGCGAAAGTAACGGCCTGCCGGGTGATCAACGCTTCCGGCCCGGCAGCATAGTGCTTCAGGGGACCGAGAAAAAAGTCCGGGTGTTCCTCGAGCCAGCGATGCTGCGGGGTGGCGAAACCCAGTTTGCGTTTTCGGTGGTAGACTTCGTCCGGCAACAGCGAGCGTACACTCTCCCGGATTCCCCATTTCCGTATCCCGTTTTTCAGGTTGAAATCAGCCGGGGCTTTCAGTAAAAAATCTACCACGCGGTAGTCGAGAAAAGGCGGGCGGCTTTCAATACCAAACGCCATGGCACTCCGGTCTTCGTGCCGCAGCAATGCGGGCAGCCCGTTACCGGTCAGGAGGTTAATGGAGGTCGTCCGTATTTCCGTAGCGGCTGGTTGCCGGAAAGCAGAAGGGGCGCGGAGCGCAGGTGCAAGGAAAGGATCAGGAAGCGGCCGACCAAAGCGCCGTTGCAGGCGCCCGGCCAGTTTGTCCGGAGCCAGCCGCAGGTGGCGCAGTACCTGACTGCTTGCCCGCAGCCCTTTCAGCCAGCCCTCCCGGTACCTCTCGCGCAGGTAAGGCGGATAAAATTTGTCGTACCCGGCCCCTATTTCATCCGCACCCTGCCCGTTCAGGATTACCTTTTCACCGGTGCTTTGCACCAGTCGCATCAGGCCGTAATGGAGCACTACCGCCGCAGAGGCCAGCGGTTGATCCTGCCCGGCGGCAGTCGAACGGTAGTCACTGACAAAATCCGTCCAGCCAGGATAGAAAGGATGATTTTCCTGTCCGGTGTGCCGGAGGACGGCCGCTACGAAAGGGCTTTCATCGTAAGGGGTATCTGGGAAGAGGGCGGAATAAGTTCGGTGCCCGGGGCCAAGCAGACCGGCAATGGAGCTGCTGTCAATGCCACCGGAAAGGGTCAGGCCACAGCCAACGTCAGAGCGGGCGCGCAAGCGGACACTGTCCGCCAGCAACTCCCGCAGTTCCTCCAGTAACTCGCTTTCGTTCCGTACGGATTTTTCTGTAGGTAGTTGATAGTAGCGGGTGAATTTCAGTTGGTCTGGCTGCTGCAGTGGACACACAGCGTAGTGGCCGGCAGGAAACTGCCGGATGCCCGCCCAGATACTTTCCGGCCGGTGGTCTTGCCACCCGTTGCGCAGGAAGTCGCCTGCCACTTCCAGGTGAAGGGCATCTCCCTTTCCCACAGTGGTGCGCAACGCTCTCGTTTCGGACGCAAAGGCCAGTAGCCCCTGCTGCTGGAAGAGGTACAGCGGCTTAATTCCGATCCGGTCCCGGGCGAGCAACAGTGTTTGTTGTGCTGCGTCGATTATCGCTAGTGCCCACATACCGTTGAAGCGCTCAAAACAGCGATCAGCCCACTCCCGGTAAGCGGCCAGGATTACCTCCGTGTCCGTATCGGTCCGGAAGGTATGACCGAGGGATTCCAGTTCTTTCCGGAGTTCCGGGAAGTTATAGATCGCTCCGTTAAAGATGATCCGGAGCGTGCCGTAGTGGAGTGGCTGCCGTCCCTTGTCACTCAGGTCATAGATCGAGAGCCGGCGGTGAGCCAGCAGCCAGCCGTCTCCGGACTCGAGGCCTGCCTGATCAGGACCACGGTGTGCCTGGGCCAGGTTGCCGGCCAGGCCGAAGGCACGCAGCGTGGCTGCCGTAGCGCCCGGTTGCAGGATTCCGTAGAGGCCACACATTAGCGGGGGGATTTTTGAGGGGTAACGGCAGTAGTGTAGATGTCTTCCAGGCAGCCCTGTAATTTGGCCCGGCTGAAATGCCGGGCGTAACGTTGGTGACGGGCCTGCCTTTCCGCCAGAGACGGCCGCCCACGGGCGGCCCACCCGAGGATAGCCTCAGCGAAAGAAGAAGCTGCCCCCACGGGAACGAGGGTACCGTCCTGTTCGGTGAGGTGGAGGTCCGTCGGGCCGCCGCAGTCAGTAGTGACCACCGGTAGGCCGCACAGGAGTGCTTCCCCCAGAACAATGCCCTGGGTCTCTACGGTAGAGGAGAGGACGAACAGGTCGTGGTCGCCAAGGGCGTGC
>JAUIIF010000601.1 GCA_030431945.1 Bacteroidia bacterium
CGCGTAGCTAGCGTGGTTGCTGATGAGGCAAAAAACGTAGGCGAAGCCTTAGCTTCGGCGAGGCTTTTTAACGAAATCAGCAGCCTCGATAGCAAGTGATAAAATCCCAAACCACTTTGACTTAGGTATAAAAGGCTAAAAAGCCTACCTTCGCCCCATGCCTGCTCAGCGCATCATCCACGCTCCGGAGCGTTTCGCCCTTACGATCGAACGCCTCTGCCGTCACCTCATTGAGGAGCACGGCGATTTTTCCAATACCTGTCTGATCGGTATCCAGACGGGCGGCGTCGAACTGGCCGAACGGCTACGTACCCGGCTGGCCGAAATGGGCATCTCCGGCTACGATTACGGCAAGCTGGACATCACCTTTTACCGGGATGATTTCCGGACGGCCAAAGGACCGCTGACCCCCCAACAGACTGAAATAGATTTTCTGGTGGAGGATAAACGGGTGATCCTGGTGGACGACGTCCTTTTCAGTGGTCGCACCACGGTAAGTGCCCTGACGGCCCTGAACCACTACGGCCGGCCGGCCCAGGTGGAACTCCTCGTGATGGTCGACCGGCGTTTCCGGCGCACCCTCCCCGTCCGGGCCAATTACCGCGGGCTGGCCGTAGACACCCTCCACGATGAATACGTCGAAGTACAGTGGGCCGAGACCCACGGCGTTGATCAAATAATCCTTACCGGTTCCGAGCAATAAACATGGCTAACCCGCAGCAACTCTCCACCAAACACGTCCTCGGCATCAAGTACCTGCAAGCTGCCGATGTAGAATTGATTCTGGACACCGCGCGGGAATTCAAGGAAGTCATTAACCGGCCGATCAAAAAAGTGCCGAGCCTGCGGGACACCACCGTTGCCAACCTCTTTTTCGAAAACTCCACGCGGACCCGGATCAGCTTCGAACTGGCGGAAAAGCGCCTGAGCGCAGACACCGTAAACTTCAGTGCCGCCAGCTCTTCCGTCAAGAAGGGCGAGACCCTGTTGGATACGGTGAACAACATCCTGGCGATGAAGGTCGATATGGTCGTCATGCGCCATCCGGCCCCCGGCGCCCACCATTTTCTGGCCTCGAAGATTGACGCCAGCATCATCAATGCCGGCGATGGTACGCACGAACACCCGACCCAGGCCTTGCTCGATGCCTTCTCCATGCGCGACGCGCTGGGCGGAGCGCTCCGGGGCAGGAAAATCTGCATCTTTGGTGACATTACCCATTCCCGGGTGGCCCTATCCAACATTTACTGCCTGCTCAAGCTCGGTGCTAAAGTGCGGGTCTGCGGTCCGCCGACGCTCCTCCCCAAGCACATCGGCAGCCTTGGTGTGGAGACCAGCTACGACGTGGACGACAGTCTGGCCTGGTGCGACGTGGCCAACGTGCTGCGCATTCAGCTGGAGCGGCAGGACACTAAATTCATCCCCAGCCTGCGGGAGTACAACCGCCACTTCGGCATCACCCGCGAGCGGGTGGACCGCCTCGACCGCCCCGTCATCATCATGCACCCCGGGCCGATCAACCGCGGCGTGGAAATTGACACGGCCGTTGCGGACTCCGAACACAGCATCATCCTCGAGCAGGTCGAAAATGGCGTAGCCGTCCGCATGGCCGTCCTGTACCTGCTGGCGGCGCGGCGTAAGGAGGAATAAGGAATAGTTGCCTGGCGCCGAAGAACAGGCGGTAACTTTACAACATGCGTGCACAACGGATAAGTCGGGGAGTACTTTGGCTGGTCTTCCTGATCACCGCTGCGACCTCCCTTATTCGTAACGAGGTTTTTCAGGGAACGACCAACGTCATCAACTGGGACGGCTACGGCTACTATGCTTACCTGCCGGGCGCTTTTGTTTACGGCGACATCACCAGCTACTCTTTTGCCGAGGAGCACCTGCAGCGCTACGACGTCAGCAGCGACTTGTACCAACTAATGGCAACGGAGCAGGGGCAGCGTTTCCCGATTTACAACATCGGTCTGGCCGTCGTCTGGACCCCGGCCTTTCTCCTCACCCACGCCGTCGTTGCGGCCACCGGCGTCGCTCCGGCAGACGGCATGAGTTTTCCCTACCAGCTGGTGGTGGTGCTGATGGGACTCCTCTTTGCCTTTGGGGGGCTGTGGTTCCTGCGCCGTTTCCTGGCCCTGTTTTATCCCGATTTGGTCGTCGCACTGGTCTTACTGATCCTCGGTCTGGGGACCAACCTTTTCTACTATACGGTAGAGGCCCCGGACATGACGCACAGCTACTTATTCGCCCTCTACGCTTGCTTTCTCTTCTGTTTTGCGCGGGGCGTAGCTCCCGCAAAGCACGCAGGAGGGAAGGAATTTTCCGAAAAAAAATGGCTGGTGTATTGCGGACTCATTGCCGGCCTCCTGTGCCTCATTCGCAGTTCAGAGATTGTCGTTTTTGCGATCCCTGCCTTTTATGGCCTGCGGGACCGGGCGACGCTGCAACGGAATTTTTGGCGGACACTGCCCATTTTCGGCCTGGCGCTTGCCGTATTTTCCCTCCAGCTGATCTACTATAAGGTCGGTACCGGGCACTGGTGGCAGAATGGCTATGCAGGTCTTGGTTTCGACTGGCTTTCCCCCCACTTCTACGAAGGGTTCCTGGGGTACCGGCGTGGCTGGCTGGTCTACACCCCGCTGCTGGCCCTGGGCCTGGCGGGGATCGCCTGGCTGAAAAAGCCCTGGTTTTTGCCCATCCTCCTCTTTACCCTGGCCAACTGTTACCTGCTGTTCAGCTGGCACATCTGGTGGTACGGCGATACGTTCGGCAGCCGGCCCGTCGTACAGAGTTACGCCGTGCTGGCCCTGCCGTTAGGCGCCTTACTGGCGTGGCTGGTGGGCGCGGACGCAGGTGCAGGGGAAAAGAACACCGGAGCAGGGTCGGTTAGCCAGCGCCGTACGGGGCTGTTGTGCCTCGTCCTGGCCCCCTTCATCCTGCTCAACCTCTTCCAGCACTGGCAGTACAACCAGCGGATACTGCCGCTGGACTTCGTCAACCGGACTTACTACTGGCACGTCTTCGGCAAAACGCAGTTGGACACAAAGGACCGCGTTTTTCTGGACACCAACGAAAAGTTGCCGAACCGCGCGTACACCACCACCCCCCTGCGGCAACCGGACACCCTGATCGCCGTTCCGCCCAAAGCCGGCCGTGAATTCACTAATTTACTGGAGCACACCCTC
>JAUIIF010000602.1 GCA_030431945.1 Bacteroidia bacterium
GCGCCATATTTATTTTGCTTTTCGGAGGAAGAAGCAAGGTAGACTGTACATTTTCGTCCTGCGGGCCGCCACTTCCGGGTATAATGCCCGTGAAGATGGTACCGCTGGTGGGGATAATGCGGCGCGGGCGCTGGTGCGAGGCAAGGATAAGGAGAGCAATGGACTTCCTTCCCCCTGCCCCCACCCCGGCTTGCGGCTACGGGCTACTTTTTCCGTTGAGCGCAGCCCCCTTCATACTTATGTTGTTTCCCCCCACCGTTCGCTACTCTCTTTTCTTATTATTCTTCGTGTTGCCGGCTTTTTCCTGGGGCCAGTCACCGGAAATAAGTACAACTGCCGCTGAAGTCGTCGTCACCGGCACCAAGTTTGCGCGGCCGGCAGCGGAAAGCCCTCAGCACATCACCATTATTGATTCTGCTAGGATTGCTCAGGCAGCAGACCTCGCCCAGCTTCTGGGCGAACAAACGGGCATCGTCATTAACGGCGCGTACAGTAACCCGGGTAAAGATCGCTCCGTTTTCCTCCGCAACGGTGCCAACCAGTACACCCTGATTTTGGTGGACGGGCAACCGCTTACGGACCCTTCTTCCCTGGGCGGTGCAGTCGACCTGCGCCTGCTTTCGCTGGCGGGGATTGAACGAATCGAAATCCTGCGCGGGGCCAGGTCCTTACTCTACGGATCAGATGCCGTTGCCGGAGTAATCAACCTGATCACGCGTAAAAACACTGCTCCGGATCCTTTTACCCTGCACCTGCGCGCCGCCGCCCAGAGCATGCGCACCGTAGCGAGCACTGTGGCCCTTTCGGGCACCGTGGCCTATCGCCCCCACGAAAACCTGGTCCTGCGGCCGGGCCTGCGGGTCGCCGGCTTTAGCGGGAACTACGACGCCGGTGCTTTTCAGGATGCCGACAACCGGTACCAAAATCAGCTTTTACTCCCCAGCCTGGCCATCGACTACCAGAAAGGCAAATCGGAGATCAGCGCGCGCTACGCGCTGGCAAAAACCGACCGAACCTTTACTGATGCCACCTACGGGCTTTCCGAGTTCTACGGGCGCAGCCAGCAGGCAGAAGTTTTCTGGAATTACCGCCTCGCACCGGCGGTTACCCTGACGACCGGCACCCAGGTTCGCCGGGAACAACTCGGGCTGCGGCAAAACGCCCCGACCATTACCACTACCACCAGCCCCTACCTGCAGCTCAACCTGGGACTGAAGGAAAAATGGCACGTAGAAGCCGGCTACCGTTACAACTTCCACACTGAATTTGGCGGACAGTTCAACTACTCCGTCGCCCTCGGACATCAATCCACCCCGGTCTGGAGTCAGCGGATTGCGGTGAGCAGTGCTTTTCAAAGTCCCACGCCCGATCAACTCTTCGGGCCATTTGGGGCTAATCCATTCCTGGCACCACAGGTAGCCAATGCGATCGAAGCCGGCAGCAGCCTGCGGCACGAAGAGGGCCTTTTTGCCTTCACACTGAATGCTTTTCGGCGGAGGATCAGCAACATCATCACTTATGATTTCAGCGCTGGGTACCAAAACCGGGACGAATTGCTGGATCACGGCCTGGAGTTTTCGGGGCGGGGGCAGCTGGGCCGGCGGTTCAGCCTGCTCGGTAACGTAACTTACGTTAAAGGAAAACAGACCAGCCCTGATGGCAGCGGGGGCACGCTGACCAGCGACCAGTTCTTCCGGCGTCCGCGCCTCAGCGGCCACCTGGCCCTGACCTTTACGGCTAAGGCTCCCTTCACCGCACGGCTTTCGGCCGACTATACTGGTGAACGGCCCGACCTGTGGTTCGACGGTGCTTTCAACAGCTTCAACGTGGAGCTCAGCCCCTACCTGATCGTGAATGCTTACGCTGAGTACCGGTTTCCCACGGCTAAGAATCTCCGGCTTTTCCTGGACGTGAAAAACCTGACGAATACAGATTTTGTCGAAGTTACCGGCTTCAGTACGATTCGCACGGTTGTCCGTGCGGGGGTATCCCTGACGCTTTAAGGGGTAATACCTTCGGGCCAGCCGGCGGCAGGGGGAGCCTGCCGCCAGCTGTACGGGAGCAACTACCCGCTACATCCGCTCCGGCACCTCGATGCCGATCAGGCGCATCCCGGTTTGCAGGGTATTGCCTACTGCTTTGCATAATTGCAGACGGAAGGCTACGGCAGCGGGCGTCTCCGCACTGAGGATGCTGTGATCGTGCCAAAACTTATGCAGGTTCTTTGCCAGTTCGTAGCAGAACATGGCGATCAGGCTGGGGTCGTAGTTTTCGGCGGCATCCTTAATCAGATCGGGAAAGCCATAGAGCTGGCTTACCAGCTCCCGCTCGGCGGGGGCCAGCTCCGGATAGTTCTGTGCTGCGGCAAAATCGATAACGTCCCCTTTTTCGGCGGCCTTCCGCCACACGGCCCTGGTCCGCACGTAAGCATTCTGCACGTACGGCCCGGTTTGCCCCTGCATGTCTACAGATTCTTTCGGATCAAAGGTCATCCGTTTTTTCGGACCGACCTTGATGATGTGGAACTTCAAAGCAGCCAGCCCGATTTGACGAATGATGTTATCGCGCTCGGCGGCCGAGAGTTCGCTTGTCGCATCCCGTTCCTGGCTGGCCAGGCGCGCTTCGTGGATGACTTCCTTCATGAGGTCATCTGCGTCCACGACCGTTCCTTCCCGGCTTTTCATCCGGCCGCTGGGCAGGTCGACCATGCCGTAGCTAAGGTGATAGAGGCCGTTAGCGTAGGGTTCTTCCAGTCTTTTGAGGAGTTCGAAGAGCGTCGCGAAGTGATGGTTTTGTTCATCGGCCACGGTGTAGATCATCCGGGTTGCCCCAAAGTCATCGTACCGGAGGCGGGCGGTGCCCAGGTCCTGTGTAATGTAGATGCTGGTGCCATCGGCCCGAACGAGGGTTTTTTCGGAGAGTTTAACGTCCGTCAGGTCAGCAAAGACCGAACCATCATCCCGGGTATGAAAAACCTTCATGGCGAGTCCTTTATCGACCATGTCTTTACCCAGCACGTAAGTATTGGACTCGTAGTAAAGTTTATCGAAGGTAACCCCGAGGGCTGCGTAGGTTTCCGCAAAACCGTCGTAAACCCAGCCGTTCATTGTTTCCCACAGATTCCGGGTAGCCTCATCACCGGCCTCCCACTGCAGCAGCATTTCCTTGGCCTGGGTGCCGAGG
>JAUIIF010000603.1 GCA_030431945.1 Bacteroidia bacterium
TTTCCCCCGTTCGTAGGTCCAGGTCGGGCGCAACGGCATTAACGAGGGTTGACTTCCCTACCCCGCTCTGCCCACTCAGTAAGCTGCGCTTCCCCTTTAACAACTCCCGGAATTGATCAATGTTGGTCCCTTCCTCCGCGGAGACCAGCAGCACATCGTACCCGATGTCCTGGTAAATAGAGGCAATGGCCGCGTAGGTCAGGAGGTCTTCCTCATCGAGTAAATCGGCTTTATTAAAGACAATCGTGGTCGGAATACCAAAAGGTTCCGTCATTAACAGGAAGCGGTCGATAAACCCCAGTTTCACGTCGGGGTAAAGCAGCGTAACGATGAGAACCGCCTGATCAATGTTGGAGGCCAGTAAATGCAGCTCGTGCTTTTTACGCGGGCTTTGCCGCACCACGTAATTTCTGCGGTCTTCAATTTCCCGGATGGCCCCGGTTTCTTCGTCACCCGTTCCTTCAATGACGACGGCAACGCGATCGCCCACGGCGATCGGATTGGTCAGGGCCTTATCATCCAGCCGAAAACGGCCGGCCACCCGGCAACGCAGGTCAGTATCCCCTTCGGGGCTCGGCTCATCGAGCCGGACGTTGTACCAAGAGCCGGTAGACTTTGTGACGGTGCCTTTTTGCATAGTTCGGTAAAGGTAAGAATTTGTGGTGCCCTGGCTGACTACTTCAATTAACGCTTCCGCCCTTAATTAAAGTTGCTGTTCAGACCATCCTTTATTACTACGGTTCATTATCTTAAAGACTTAATCATCAACTGAACATGGCAACCAAGCACCATTACAAAGTCCACACCGAATGGACGGGCAACCTCGGCTCCGGCACCCTGGACTACCGGGCCTACAAGCGCGATCACCTGATTACCGTTGCGGGTAAGAATGCACCGATTGAAGGATCTTCCGATCCCAGCTTCCGGGGCAATAAACAGCGCTACAACCCGGAGGAGTTGTTCCTTTCTTCACTCTCCGCCTGCCATATGCTCTGGTACCTCCACCTGGCGTCGGTAAATGACATTACCGTACTGGAATACGTAGACCACGCTGAAGGAACCATGACCGAGAACGTCGACGGTTCCGGGGAATTCACCTCCGTCGTCCTGCAGCCCCGAATCATTATCGCCCAGGCAGATAAGGTAGCCCGCGCCAACGAGCTGCACCACGAAGCCGGCGCAAAGTGCTTCATCGCCAACTCCGTTAAAATTAGTATTGATTACGATAGTGAAATCCTGGTCGGGTAGTTCCAACGATATGGGCTCTACAGCACCAAGCCCGCCCGGCCTCTGGGACCGAACGGGCTAGCGCGATTATGGGATTATTAGGCTATACGTTGAAGCCTGCACGACTTCGGCGGGGCTTTAAAAGCCAAGTTCCTGGACCTGGATTCCATCGACATTCAGTAAAGACCGGTCCGCGGCAGCCTCACCAAATTTCATGTTTTTAAAGCGCGTCTCGTAAGTTTCTTTGCCATCGGTGCTGATGGACAGTATGGGAAAGCCTTCGTAAGTACCGGCAAAGGCATTGGCCGGACTGTTTTTCTGCTTGGATGGTCCGGCTCCAAACATCCCCATCATTCCGGAGAATATATCTTGTGCATTCAGCTCAATGTCCTGGGTTACCCAAGACTCTGTGGTAATGCCTTCCTCCGTGTCCTCTACGATGATTTTTTCACAGTTATAGCCATCTATCACCTTACGCTCCCCGGTACGGGTGAAGGTAAAACGATCTGTGGATACGTCTTCCGCTGCTTCTGCCATGGCTTTCCTCATTCCCGGCATGCGCATCCGGAAGCCGGATTTTCTGCCCTCACGATCCGTAGTAATCATCGTGGTTTTACCGTCCTCCGTATTAAGGATCATACGGCTCACCTCCTGAGCAGACTCATCGGCTACCCTGATCCCGAAACGATTGCTCGTTACCACCATGTCGATGGAGCTTTCTTCCTCCTTGCCATTTTTCTTTACCTGGGTGATTTCCATCCGGAGGCTGAAAGTATGCGGATTAGTGTAGGGTTCCCAGCCACCGGTTTGCTGGCCCGGCACTGCATTGGCCGGAGTTTCCGGATTACCGACGTCCGTGCCAGATTCAGTTTCACTTTTTTTGGGCTTCTTCTTGAACAGCCCCCCAATAGCATTGAAGGCATCGTCCACGGCAGCATCCACCTTTTGGTCTACCCGAGAATTGGCCCGGTTTTCCGCCCGGTTTTTTGCACGATTCTTTGCGCGTTCCGCCGTCGTTTGCGCCGAGAGGCCGAGAAAGAGAAACAAAGCAAGCAGGGTGAGAAATGAACGAATTTTCATGATAGTGTACATTTTGTTTTGTGAGAGCCCCACGCTAGTCGCGGGCGGTTGGTACACTGCTTTATGCAGCAAAGCCAGCCGCCGTTACACTTTTGCCAAAAAAATCCGAACCTATTTTCAATTACGTACGTCTAATCAGCATATCCCCCTGATAATAATCCCCTGACATCCCCCGATAATCTCAAAAAAAATGGAAATTCGTCAAAACCTTGCTCGCCTGAGCTTCCTCTTTTTTCTGCTTTTACTTTACGTGAGCCTTTTCCTTCTTCCACAAATCGGCAACGTCATTTAGCGTCGCTCTCCGGTTTACTCCGGCAGGCTGATTTGCCAACAACGGTGCAGGTTCCGCTTACGGTAATCCTGGGGCAACGTTTGTGCCGTAATTTCCTTCAGCTCTCCTGCTTCACCCAGGGCGGCAGTGGCCAGCTTGAACTTACGTGCGTTGGTCAGCAGGTACAACTTACCACCAACCGTAAGTTTAGGTAAACAGGCACGGATGAGCCTCACGTGATCCCGCTGCAGGTCAAAGTCATTCCGCAACTCCTTAGAGTTGGAAAAGGTGGGGGGAGACAGTACAATCAGGTCATATTTCAGCAAATTGGGCTTTTTCAGCCACTGCATGATGTCTTCCTTCAGGAAACGGTGCCGCTCCGTTTCAATGTCATTCAGGGCAAAGTTTCGCCTTCCCCACTCCAGGTAAGTGTTGGAAGTATCCAGGTTATCCACCCGAAAGGCATCAGCAGCCGCAGCGTAGGTACCCAGCGCACAGGTGTAGGAAAACAGGTGCAATACCCGTTTGCCCCGCGCCTCTTTCGCAATCATCAGGCGAAAATTACGTTGGTCGGCGTACAGGCCAGTGTCCAGATAATCCGT
>JAUIIF010000604.1 GCA_030431945.1 Bacteroidia bacterium
AATACATCATGAATGGCGGCAAAGTACTCTGGGCCATTGATGCCGTAGCGATGGACTATGACTCCCTCCAGGGCAGGAATGAATTTTATCCCGTGGGCCGGGAGTTGGGGCTGGACAATTTGTTTTTCAAGTACGGACTACGACTGTCGCCGGTCCTTGGTCTTGATCTGGCCAGCACTAAGATCGGCATCGTTACCGGTAGTAGTGCTGCGGGGCCGCAGGTGCAGATGACCCCGTTTCCCTACCACGTAATGGCCATACCTACCGGCGAACATCCGATCATTAAGAACCTGGACCCGGTTGATTTACGCTTCCCGACCGTCATTGAAGAAGTGGGTGAAGACCCTGACATCACGAAAACCGTTTTGTTGCATTCCAGCGACCGGTCACGGCGTAAACGCCTGCCCGCACCGATTGACCTGGATGCCCAGAAATACAGCCTGGACCTCGATCGCTTTGACGAGAAGCAACTACCCTTCGCTTACCTGCTCGAAGGGGTATTTAAAAGCCCCTACGCCAACCGGCTCAGCCGGTCGAACGAAGAGAGCTTAGAGGCCGCCGGCTTGCAGTTCCGGCCAGCATCGGTCCCTAACCGCATGGTGGTTATTGCTGACGGGGACATCCTGGTCAATCCCGTTCGGAATGGTCAGGAAATCCTTCCCCTGGGGCTTAATCGCTGGGAGAAATTCCAGTACGCCAATAAAGCTTTCATGCTTAATGCAATTGAATATTTGTTAAATCCGGAGGGGGTAATTTCGGCCCGGGGCAAAGAGGTTAAACTGCGATTGATGGATAAAGCAGCTGCCCGGGCGGATGCCGCTTACTGGCGGCTCCTGAACATCGGAGCGCCACTGCTGCTGCTCGCCCTCTTTGGAATATCCTTTACCTGGTGGCGGAGAAGAAAGTACACCCGCAAGACAACGTAAACATACATGAATCGTTCCCTACTTCTTCTGATTGCCGTGGTTTTACTGGGTGGCCTCGCCTGGTGGGTTACGGCCACGGACAAGACGACTACGGCCCCCGAAGAACGCGCCGCGGAGCGGCGCTTCGGGCTATCGGATTTTACTCAGGTGGGTCGCATTTTTATTGCCGACCGCAAAGGCCATCAGGTCAACCTGACGCGCGGAGGCATTACCGGCTGGCTGGCTGACGGTCGCCCTGCGAACGAAAACGTAATGGCCAATTTGCAGGATGCCATTGTCCATCTCGACGTGCAAAGTCTACCCACTCATGCCGCCAAGCCAATAATGGTAAAAGACCTGGCGGCCAATGGCATTCTGGTACAGGTATTTGATCAGAACGACCGAAAAATCAGGGGGTATTACATTGGCGGGGGCACCCACGACGAGTTGGGAGCAAATGCCATTGTGGAAGGTAGTGAAGAGCCCTACGTTGTTCATATTCCTCACTTTACGGGCAACCCACGTCAGCGCTTCACCCATTGGGACGACGAGTGGCGGGATAAAGTTTACTTCCGGGTGAATCCGGATGAAGTAGAATTACTGAGCATTGAATACCCGACCCAGAGGGACCAGAGTTTTAAACTGACCAAACAGGGCAGTAACTTCCGGTTGGCCCCTTTCTACGCCACGGGCCAACCTACGCGAGAGATCAGCCGCGGGGAGGCAGAACGGGTACTTACCCGTTACGAGAAATACTACATCAACCGCTACGAGAATCAGGACCTGGAAACCATAGCTGAGGCTAAAAAACTGCTTCCCTTTGCCACCATCACCCTGCAGCAACGGGGAGAAGAGCCTCAGGTCATGAAAATCTATCCCCGGTACACCGGACGTTCCTTCCAGAATGAGCAAAAAACAGGGGAAGTGATCGAGCGAGGGGGCCTGCAAGCCTACACCGCCTTCATCAATGACGACGAAGACTGGGTGCTCCTCAGCGTGGAAACGCTGGAGCCGTTGCTCGTTGGCTACGGTAGCTTTTAGGATTGTGGAAGGCCCGTAGTTCATTCTTTCCGACCCGGTAGCCCGCCGTATCTTCACCTACCAATAACCTTTTCCTTTGAAAAAAACGCTGAAATACGCTTTACCGGCGCTGCTCCTTATTGTTCTGGTCAGTGCGATGGCGCTCCCAACGGACGAGCCGACCTGGGGCTTTTTTGGTCACCGGCGCATCAACCGCCTGGCAGTATTTACGCTGGACCAGGAAATGATGCCATTCTTCCGGGCTAATATTGAATGGCTGACGGAGCACGCCGTAGACCCGGACAAACGTCGCTACGCCAGTAAATATGAAGCCGTGCGGCATTACATTGACCTGGACCACTGGGGAGAAAGTAAAGAATTCCTTTTTGTTCCCCGAAGGTTTACGGACGCCCAGCTCTGGAAGGCACAAATCCTCCTGGTGGAAGCGGGTAAGGATACCGTCGTCTGGTCAGTTGACACCATCACGCAGGCAGACCCGGAGTACCTGTTTGCGCCGGATAGTCGCGTACAAATGCGCAGTTCAACCGGGCGCCGGCTGGAGCTGCAGCTGGGCAGTTACCGGCGATTCTGGAGCAACTCGGTCTGGCCGCAGTATTACGAAGAATCCATTTCCCCGTCACCCGACAGTCTTCGGGCCATCGGCTTTCCCGTACCCGACAGTCCGGACGTAACCGTCCTGGTGCGGGAAGTTTTCTCCAGTTACGGCATTTTGCCGTATCACCTGGAGTCGATGCACCGGCGGATAACCGAAGCTTTTATCGCGGAGGATACGGATAAGATTCTCCGTCTTTGCGCGGAGATGGGCCATTACGTCGGTGATGCGCACGTCCCGCTGCACACGACCGAAAACTACAACGGACAAATGACCGGGCAAACGGGTATTCACGGCTTTTGGGAAAGCAGAATTCCGGAATTGTTTGCTGATGAAACTTACGATTACTTCGTCGGCAAAGCCGAATACATTGAGGATCCACGGTCGTACTACTGGGACATTGTTTTGAAAAGTCACAGCCTGGTGGACAGCGTTCTCCAGACCGAGCGCCGCCTGCGTGCTACCTTTCCGCAGGACCAGCAGATGGTATTCGACGAACGGTCCGGCAGAACGATTAAGACCCAATCCGCTGAATTTGCTGCGGCCTGGGACCGCGAGATGCAAGGCATGGTGGAAGAACGGTTTCGGGCGGCCATCAAAAGCATCGGAAGCGTGTGGTACAGCTGTTGGGTAGATGCCGGA
>JAUIIF010000605.1 GCA_030431945.1 Bacteroidia bacterium
GGATGACCCAGTAACGACAGATTACCCAGTAAACAATAGTAAAGGCCAGGGCAATTCCGTAGCAGGAGAAATTTTCCCACACGTCCATGCCCGGCTGAGAGCCCCCGAAAAGGATGTTCCCCAGGAAGGCCAGCGGAAACATGCCGAACAGGACCAGCAGGTGGTCATTGAAGCCTACGTAGGTTTGGAGTTCCGCCTTGGTAAAGAAGAGTTTCATCGTCTGGTAAGGTAATTGTTAGCAGAGGTATTTTTCAGGCAATACCGTCCTCTTTTTGATGGGCAGTCATTCTACTCATTATTTTCCCCATAATTCTGACCCTGGCAAAACGCGGAGCACTCCGTAAAGCGTACACCAGCAGTTTGGTCAGGCTGCCGGGCAATACCGTAGCGCGTTTTCCCAGGGCCCGCAGGATGGGGACCGCAACTTTACCGGGGCTGGCCGAGAAGGCCAGCTCCAAATCAGCCCGTTCCGCAAATTTAGTGTTCACCGGCCCCGGGGCAGCAGCCAGCACGGCGACGCCGTAGGGTTTTAATTCGTGGTAAAGCCCTTCCGCCAACGTCTGCACGTAAGCCTTGGTAGCGGAATAGTTGGCCGAAAATGGCACCCCCTGAAACGCTACCATTGAGCTCAGCAGAATGATACCTCCACGTTGCTGTTGTGCAAATTTCTGCCCGAAGCAATAGGTAAGTTGGAGGACAGCCTCAACGTTAACCTTCAGCAGGTTCACTTCGAGGCCCAGGTCAGATTCCACCAAAAGCCCCGATGTGCCAAAGCCTGCGGAAGCGACGAGTAAGCCGACCGGCAAACCGGCCGACGCATCGATCAGGGCCTCCACCCCTTTTTCTTCGGAGAGGTCACCTTGTACTACTTTCACTTCGATGGCGTAGTCATTCACCAGTTCAGCAGCCAGGAGCTGCAACCGGTTAGTGCTGCGGGAGTTGACCACCAGGTTCAAGCCCGCCCCGGCCAGTTCCCGGGCAATGGCCAGGCCGATTCCGCTGGTTGCCCCGGTAACTACTGCCCAGGCGCCATACTTATCCCTGATGGCCAGCTGTTCCTTGCTCGTTAGTCGCACCGCAAAAGCTTTTTGATGAGAAAATAGGATTGGTCTTGCCCTCCCCTTAAAACTGAACCCGGTACTGAAAATCCGGAAAGAAGCCGGATTGGTAGACGGTGTTTACCTGCCCCGTGACCGGGTTGAACCTCTCCTGAAAAACGTTTTCCCGATTGGTCAGATTCTGGAAATCGATGAAGAAGCTCTGGCTGAATTTCCGGGTACGGCTATTGAGCTGCACGCCGAATTTCAGGTCCATCCGGAAGTAGTCCGCGTAGCGCTCGGAGAAGGCCCGACCTTCGTCCCGTACATCCGTTTGCCGTGCCCGGCTAGCCGCCAGGTCGACGGGGCTGAAGTAACGGCCGCCACTCCCCGTCACCTTAGTGTTGACCGTGAACCGGTGCTGTTTTTGCTTACCGAAAGCCCATTCCCGCCCCGCCAGGAAATTGGCCACGTAGGTACTGTTGAAGGCCGTGTTGCGCTCCACGCCGTCGCTCCCCGTATACTTGCTCGCAAAGCGGGACCCGGTAAAAAGCAAGTACCAGTTTTCTGCGAAATAGTGTTCCAGGGTTACTTCCACGCCATAATTCTTACCGGTTCCTTCGTTGACGAGGCTTCCCCGTTCGGGAAAGACGAAGTCGGCACCGGCATTCAGGACGGAAAAAGAGGAAGGGAAATTATCGACGGGGATGTTGCTGAGGCTTTGCCGGTAGACTTCCGTTTTCAGGCGCCAGTTCGGAGCGAAAGCCAGTTCGCTGCCTACAACAAAATGATTCGCCAGCAGGAAGCCGAGGTTTTGGTTTGCATCCGGGTTCCCCGTTTCTACGTCCCGGAAAAAAAAGACCGGCAGGGCGGGTGTTTGTGCGTGCCGGCCGTAGCCGGCGCTGAAGGTCAGCTGCTCGGAGGCCTGGTACCGCAGGCCCAGCCGGGGTTCGGCAGCGAAGGCGGCGGACAGGCTGAAATACTGCAGGTGTACCCCCGCATTTACGGTTGTTCTGGAGCCAAGTCGGTAACGGGCCTGGCCAAAGGCCTGGTATAAGCCGAAGCTGCCGTCAAAATCCCGTAGCCGGTCCAGGTCCTGTAGTCCGTCCCCGTCGCGGTCCGGCTGTCCGTCCCGATCATCTACCTGTGTTTGCAGATTGAGCGCGGCAGCCTGCAGGCCCGTACGTACCGTCAGGCGGCTATTGAGTTTACTGTTCAGGTACGTTTTTATGCTGTACTGGGTCGTGTTGTCATCCACATCCGTAAACAGCAGGCTGTTACCGCCTTCGTCGTTTACCGCAAACTCTTCGTACGCATTTCCCTGCACGGAGGCGCTGATGACGGTCCTCAGGTAGGTATTGTCGCCGGTAATCAGGTTATGCCGCAGGCCGAGCACGCCGAAGTAGCTGTCGGCGTAGGAATTGCGGTCCGGGTCGGCGAATAAATCCGTTGAGTCGGTTTCGGTACTGAGGAAATCAATATTACTCGTACCACCGATTCCGAAGAGCGAAAATTTACCGGCCCTGGCGTTCCCAAAATCAACGTTGAACGTCAGGTCGCGGTAATCCGGCGTCGCCGTGGTACCGATCGGGATACCGATCGCTTCGGCGAAGCCGACGAAGCTGTTTCTGAAGCTGACGACAAAGCTTCCACCCTGGGAATTCAAGGGGCCTTCCGCCATGGCTTCCAGACCGGAGAAGGTGCCGAGCTGTGCCATGAACTCATACCGGTCGCGGTTTCCCTTACGCAGTTGCAAATCAAAGACGCCGCCGATGGCATTCCCGTACTCTGCGGCGAAGGCGGAGGTGGCGAAGTCTGAATTACCGAGCATGTTCGGGTTGAGGGCGGAGACCGGTCCGCCGGTGGTGCCCAGGGTGGAGAAGTGATTGGGGTTCGGGATGGGAATACCTTCGAGCTGCCAGAGCAAGCCGGTGGGGGAGTTGCCCCGGATGACAATGTCGTTGCGGCTGTCATCCGAAGTCGCCACCCCGGCCAGGTTGGTCGCCATCCGGCTCACGTCGGCCCGCCCGCCGGCGAAACGATTGACACTTTCCGCCGTAAAGGTCTGACTCGAGACCGTTGCCATTTCGTTGATCGCCTCCCCAGGCTTGGTTTTCGCTGATACCGTGACGGTCGCCAGG
>JAUIIF010000606.1 GCA_030431945.1 Bacteroidia bacterium
CATTATGCAAAGCAGAAAGCTTTTCGGGACATCTCCGCAATTTGAAGTCCTGTTCGGTGGCATGGAATGGGCGGAGAGTCCGGTACAGCTTCCGGACGGCCGCATTATCTGCTCCGACGGGCCCAATAACCGCATCCTCTTTTATGACCCCGCCACCGGCGAACACGGGGTTTACCTCTACCCCGCCGGCTCGGCGGCGGATGATTATTCCAGCGAGCCGGGCAGCAATGGCCTGCACCTGGATGGCGACAACCGCCTCCTTATTTGCCAGCACGGCGGCCGCCGGGTCGTCCGCATGGAGGCGCCCCTTTCCGCTCCGGACACTTTTTTTACAGTCCTGGCGGATAATTATCAGGGGCTGCGGTTTAACAGTCCGAATGACTTAACCCTCACCAAAGACGGCAGCATCCTGTTTACCGATCCCATTTACGGGCTTCCCGGCCGGGAAAACAGTCCGGATAAGGAACTGCCCTACTGTGGGGTTTTTCACCTCGGTAGTGACGGAACGCTGCACCTGATTGACACCAGTTATCTGCGGCCCAACGGCATCGACCTGAGCCCCGATGAAAAAACGCTTTACGTTGCGGATTCTGACCAGTCGCGGTACGTGCTGACCGCCCGGCCCGTGCTGAATGACACCTTTGCCCTGGGCCCGCCCACCCGCCTGATTGACGCGGCGCATTTGTCCGGAAAAGAACCCGGATCAACCGATGGCTTGGCAGTTGCCGAAAACGGCCGCATATTTGCGACGGCGCCCGGTGGGGTTTGGGTGATCGAACCCGATGGCACGCTGATTGCTAAAATCCGTACCGGCCTGCCGGTCGCTAACGTAGGGCTCTCTCCCGCAGAGGACTGGCTCTACCTCACCAGTGATTACTACCTGATACGCATAAAACTGAACTGAAAATGGCCCAATTGAGTGAAGCCGAAATTAATGAAGCAGCTACCGCAATCCGCCGTGGCATGGAAGTTTACGTCCACCGGGAGCACGGTCGGATGCTGATCGCCGATGATCCGGAGCGGAACGTCCGCGCCGATCCGGAGATTTTTGAAGCCATTATGCAGGACATTAATACCGACCCGGATGCTTACATCCACATTGAGAGAATGCCCGCGCCCCAGGCCCTGCAGGTGATGAAGGACTTTACCGACCGGGTCCGCAATCAGGAGCTGTGGCAAGCCCTGACCTACGCGCTGAAGCGGCCACGTCCTTTCCAGACTTTTAAGGGAGAGCTCACGCGTTTTCCGAAAAACTACGATAAATGGCGGGAATACCGCCAGGTTCGTTACCGGGAGTACGTGACTGCCGCGCTTAACGCCGGGTAGCTTTGACCCTGCAGTACCTCTCCAGAAACGCCCTTGATGTAACCCGCTGGGACGGTTGCGTAGCCGCAGACCCGGCGGGCCTGCCCTACGGTAAGAGCTGGTGGCTGGATGCGGCGACCAACGGTCGGTGGGATGGCGTCGTGGTTGATGACTACCGCCTCGTCCTGCCCCTCCCACGCGGAAAGGCCCTGGGGCGCTGCACGCAGGTGCAAAGACCGGCTTTCACGCAGCAGTGCGGACCTTTCGGGGCACTGCGCTCGGGCGACCTGGAAGCCATCCTCCAAGCCCTCCCCGGTCGGTACCTTTCTTTTCACTTACCGCTCAGCGAGCGGGTCGGGGCCCCTGCCCTTCCCGCCGGGTACGCTGCGCGTACCCGCACCAACTATGTCCTGGACCTGAGCCCGGAATACGCTGCCCTGCACCAGGGTTTCCACAAAGTACTCCGCCGTAAACTCCGCCGCAACGGGCCGGCCAGGCTCAGCCCGGCCGACCCTGAGACGATCATCAAGCTCTATCGCGCAAGCGTGGGCAAGAAGGCGGGCTTGCAGGAAAAGCATTACCGGACCATCCGGCGCCTCATCCAGGCAGCCCAAGCCCACGATGCCGGCATTTGTTGCCGGCTGGACGATGACAGCAGTGGCTTCCTGGCCGCCGGCTTTTTCCCCTGGCACCAGGGCCGGTTGATCAATACCTTCGCGGCCTCCACGCCCGCCGGCTACGCCAATGAAGGGATGGCCCGGATGATCGTCGAGCTCATTAAGGCTCACCAGGGACCCGGCCACCTGCTGGATTTTGAAGGGTCGGACCTTCCGGGGGTGGCCGAGTTTTTCCGAAGTTTCGGGCCCGAGTGCCGGGAGTATGCCGCCGTTGAAAAAACGGGACTGGCCGCCTGGCTCGCCAAGGCCTGAGTCACGGCCTTGCGCACATCCTTCGACTGCAGCCGGTTATAACGAATAAAAGCCGTATGCATTTCCCCTTCCTTCAGGTCAATGAACTGTCTCAGGATGTCCCCTACCTCCTGCTGGGTGCCATCATCATCGTACTGGCCGCCCTCTACTACCAAAAAATATTACGCGATCGCCGCGAACGGGAGATCAAGAACCATGATCCCCGCGCTTACACCGTTAACGACTCCAACTACAACATTAACCGCCAGGGTATTGACGGCCATCGTACCGCAACGACCAGTGAGGAAGGAGCCGCCACCATCGTCCGGAGTTTCGAAGCTACCGGCGAAATACCCAGTGACAAAGAGTTCCACGAATTACGGGAAGAGCTGAAGAAAGACAAGTAAGTAATTTGTCCCCTGAACTAAAGCCGGCGCTGTGGTGTACTTTTGCGGCGGGAAATACGGAATGCCGAACCGGCAGCGTTGGGTAAAACGCTGCCATTGGGTATACTGCTTCCCCTAAACTCCTGCGCAACCGTACGCCTCCTGCTTGCTATGTTGAAAAAGCTCGACAAATTGATGGCCAGATCCTTCATCGGTCCCTTCGTGGTGACCTTTGCGATCGCCGTCTTTGTCCTCATGATGCAAGTCCTCTGGCTCTACCTGGATGATATTGCCGGCAAGGGGCTGGGCTTCTTTACCGTAATCGAACTGATGTCCTACAAATGCGTAGGGCTGGTCCCCCTCGCTTTGCCCCTGGCCCTCCTGATCTCTTCCGTAATGGTTCTCGGCGGCATGGCGGAGCACTACGAGCTTTCCAGCTTCAAGTCAGCCGGCACCAGCCTGTTCCGGGTCATGCGGATGCTGATCTTCTTCGGTATTATTTCTTCCGCCGTCAGCTTCTTTTGTGCGGACTACGTCATCCCCGCCGCCAATCTCCAGTTCGGAGCGCGGAT
>JAUIIF010000027.1 GCA_030431945.1 Bacteroidia bacterium
GAAAAGGGATTGCAGGCCCGCCTGCCCTGGCACCAGTTAAACCTGGGTAAAGTCCTGATGAGCATGGAGGCCTACGGCGAAGCCATCGAGAATTTTCAGTCGATTATTGATAACAACGCGAACGGTAGTCAGGCTGCCTTAGCGGCGGCCTACGTTAATCTCGGTCTTTGCTACTACGATACCAACGAATCGCCGCGGGCAGTGATCCGGCTACTTAATCACGCCGAGAAACTGTTTTTAGCAACGGGGCAGCCGAAAAAGCAGGACCTGGTCTCCATCGAATTGGTGCGCGCCCAGCTTTTTCTTGACCGGAAAGACTACGCAGCGGCCATCGAAAAATTGCAAAACATCCTTGACGAAATTGAGCAGGAAAAAGATCCGGACAACTTGATTCTGACGGGGCACGCAGCGGAGATTTGTCAAATGCTGGCGCGGTCTTACGCCAAGATCGATGCCTTTGAACTGGCCTATTACAGCCAGCGCGATGCCGAATTCCACCTCGATCGGTATTACGAATTGCAGGACGCCAAACAACAGGAACAATTTGCGGCGCGCTTTGAGGCAGAAGCCCGGGAAAAAGAACGGGAAAGTTTGCAACTGCGGGCCAGCCAATTGCAGCTGCGGGCACTACGGGCCCAAATGAACCCCCATTTCCTGTACAATGCTTTAAACAGCATCCAGTCCTTTATCACTACGAATGATGCCAGTACGGCCTCCAAGTATCTCGCAAAATTTGCCATGCTGATGCGCAGGAGCCTGGAATACACTAACCGGGAATACATTACGCTGGAAGATGAGATTCTCTTTCTTTCGGACTACCTGGAAATTAATTGTCACTTACGGTTTGACGGGCAACTGACCTTTAAAGTAGAAGTCAGTGGGGAACTCGAAGAGGACATCCTGGGCGTCCCCACCATGATCCTGCAACCCTACGTGGAAAATGCAATTGAGCACGGGCTGCGTACTCGTCCTAAAGGCCACATCCGCGTTACTTTTTCCCCGATAGCGGGCGATGACGATAACATTATTGCCACCGTTACGGATGACGGCATCGGCCGTGAGCGCGTGCGGGAAATGCAGAAAAATGACGTGATTCGCCCTTACCACCAATCGCGGGGAACTGACATTACCCAGTCCCGCTTGGAGTTACTGACCAACGACCCGGACAACCGCGTACTGACGGAAGACCTGTACCATGCCGATGGTTCGCCGGCCGGCACCCGGGTAACGGTCAGAATTCCGGTAGCAGACGTGCTGGTGCGTCGCGGGGCTTAGGTGCCGCTGGCCTGGCCTAAGTGGCGGGCTATTTTTTTCAGGGCAGTATCGGGGTCTTCCCAAATGGCCGTTGCTTCCAGGGGCAGGCAGTGGAAGCCGGAGGAATGCAATTCCCGCTGGCGCAGGGTTTCCGTTTGCCGGTCAGCATATCCGGGCAGCTTACCCGCTGGGAGCAGGACCGTTTTCTTGCCGGCGGGGGACAAGGCGACCAGCGGTAGGAAAGTATCCCGCCAGGGCTGGTGGTATTCGAAAAAGAAACCAGGCAGCAGGGTGGCCAGCCTCCGTCCTGCCTGTTCGGCCAGTGGATGGGGGGCGGGAACGCTCAGGCCACAACGGTACTGGATTTCGCGCCCCATTGCCCTGAAGGCGTGTTGGTCAAAGGGTGTTGCCGCGGCAGCTTCCGCCGCACGGATCAAGGCGGCGGCCAGAAAACTGCCGCTAAAGCCATCCGTCAGGAGAGCTTTGGTTAAGTCGTCCTGACTGAAATTATGGTAGAAGTTCACCTGGGGGGCCAGGCTGAGAAGTTTTTCCCAGTGCTGAAGAAGGAGTTCCTGGTCGGCCGTTACGAGCGTACGGGGCAGGAAAATGTGTAAAGCAGCGGCTGGTTCAAAAGTGCAAGTGGCGAGCTGGTGCCAGTCTGCAGCGCCTTTAACTAAGATGCGGTCTGCTGCCCAACCGGCCGGAGCACTGGCCGCAGCTAAGGGGCGCCAGGCCGGGGGGGATAGGGGAGAGAAGCTTTGGAAAATGGCCAGGCGGGGATCCCGTAATCCGGCCAGGGCAATGGGCGTGGCGTCAGGATCTTGTAAGGGAGCCAGTTGGAGCATTTTGCATCCAGGAGCCGCCGGCAAAGGTGTTTCCGGAGAAAGACTGATAAACAAATCCCCGGGGGCAGTCTGGGTGGGCCAGGGTGCCCCTGCGGACAGAATGTTCACGTGGTGGTCCGGGGCCGGCGCGGTGTTTTCCGCAGTGCCGGCAGCAGGGACTGGCTGGTGGTTGATGCCGGAGGGGTACTGCTCGAGGCATCGTTCAAAATACCAACTGGAGAACGCCGTCAGCCAGTCAGCAGCAGGGAGGGTAAGCAAGGGAGCCATGATCCGCCGCAGGTGAGCTGGTTGGGCATACCAGAATTGCCGGCGATCATAAAATGCCGGGAGTTCCGATAAATGATGCTGGGTATTCCGCAATTTTTCCAGTAGCCCTTCCAGTTGCTGCAACTGACGCTGGGTGGTTGCGGCATCAATCCCCCCGAGAGGAAGTTGATACAACCCGGCTTCGTCAACTTCCTGCAACAGGGCCTTTCCTCTTGTTTCGAGCGACTGCAAATCTGCGGCATCGCCCAGGCCGGGGGCTACGGTCAGGGCATTGAGGCCAAGGCCGGCAGATTTCAGCTCCCGGAACAGCTGACGTTCCTGTTGTTCCAGGGCCTCGTCTTCTTCCCGGAGTTGCGCCGCCAACCACGCAGTGGTCTCCTGGGTAGAGGGGGATGGGGGCTGGGGGTACGCTTGACAGTAGGCCTGCCAGTTGGCAAAAAGTTCTTTTTTGGCTTTTTTCGCAGCCCTGCCCCGCAGGTCTTCCAGCTGCTGCAGGCCGCGGCGTAGGTGGCTCAGGGCCAATCGCTTTTCCCGCAGGCTGGCCCTGCCGGCAAAAATGGCAGCCCGGGCGTGTTTATTGATCGCCAGCAGGAAGTCCCGGCGCAACAAGTCGCCTTTAGCCAGGTAGCTGGTAAGGTGGGAAGTAATGAATTCCTGACTCTCCTCCAGACTCCGGTGACGGAAAAATCCGGTATTCAAATCCTCCAATCCACGGGACACTTTCGGCAGGCGTTCATACCGGCGAATGGTGGTCTGGAGCCGGTCCCGTAAATCAATAAATTCAGCTGGCGTAAAGGCAAAACCTTCCGTTGAAATAAAGGGACTTAACAGAGAGGAAGAATCACTTCCGGCGTGCTCCAGCCAGAGGCCCACGACCTGAGAGAAAGATAAATCACCAAATAGCAGGTGATTGGTTTCGGTGTTGAAACATTTTAATTCATACCCTGCCACGGCAGCTTCATAGGGTGGCTCTTGCCAATGAAGTAAAGCCTGCGCGAATGCCCGGGCACTCTGGTCAGACGATGCCTGAATCCATACTTTATTTTTTCCGGCTAAAGTTTTTAAGGCTTCCCGGGCGGCCCAAGTCCATTTACCCGCTCCTTTTACCCGGAGTAATCCTTCAGCAGCAGGCGCTTCCGTGGGGTAGGCCATCAAGGGAAGAAGAAAAGGAAGTGCTGGAAGCATAGAAAGTCTGCTGTTGTTAAAATTCGCCTTTTCATACCTTAAGGCTCGGGATATGAAGGACTTAAGGTGCTAATGTAGCGGTACCTGCGGGGGCTTCCTACAAGTTTGGAAAAAAAATTGGTAAGCGTACCCATTATTAAACATTTAACTTTAATAACTAGGGGGTGTGGCGCTTCTTCCCTATCTTTAAAGACGCAGGGTACTTAAGGCATTTTATGTCGTGTTTTCATACCCCTGTAAACTATCTGCTCTTCACCGAAAAGAGCCATATTACCACCAGTCTTACGTATGAATCAAGTTGCAGTAATTTTAACCGACGCCAGTCGTCGAATCCTTTGGGTCAATCGCGATTTTGAAGCCATTACCGGGTACGAAATCGGAGAAGTCGTAGGGATGAGCCCCGGCCAGATTTTGCAGGGCCCCCGCACGGAGCCTGACGCGCTGGAAAGAATCCGCCAGGGGCTGGCTCGCGAGGAACCTTTTAAAGAAACCATCACCAATTACCGTAAAAACGGAGAGGCCTACGAGTGTAAGCTCGTCATTCATCCAATCCATAACGAGGAACAGGAACTGGTCAATTTCCTGGCCTTTGAAGTAGACAGCGGAAGGGTGAAAAACGAGAACCGGATCTCCCTGCTGAACCTGAAAGACCGCTACCGAACCAGCAGCCTGCGGGGCCTGGATGAACTGCAACTCTTCGAACGAATCAAAGACGTGATGGTCAAAGAGAAGCTTTACCTGGATGCAGACCTGACCTTACGGAAGCTTTCCGCAAAGCTGGACACCAATACCAAGTACCTCAGCCAGGTCATCAACCACCACGGCGGGGCTAATTTTTTGTCCTTCATCAATGCCTACCGGATTGATGCTATCATCCGGCACATCAAAGCAGGAGATTTCCGGCAACACACCTTCTACGGAATCGCACAGCGCTGCGGGTTCAGAAATAAGAGTACGTTCTATAAAGTTTTCCGTGACGTTACCGGGATGACACCGAAGTCCTTTGCCGACGAACTGATGGCCAATAACGCCCTGCAGCAAAAGTAGCCTGCGCCCCGGGCGGCGCCGAAGGTGCTGCTGCGGTCCTTTCCCCTGCTAATCATTTTCCACCCGAAATCGCGGCACTTACACGCAGTGCTGCCACTGGTCTGTCCACGTTTACATCCGGGGGCAAGGTATTGACGAGACTACCAGGCCGTAAGGGAAACGGACTGGCTACTGCTCGGTAATTCCTCCGGATACCCTCTCGTCATCCTTGTAGAGGTACTCCAGGGTAATCTTACCCTCCTCGTTGTAGTAGCGCAGGTAGCCATCCTTCAAGCCCATTTTGTAGCTTACTTCCTGCTTGATTTTGTTGTTGCGGTAGTCATATTCTGCCATTACGCCATCGAGTTGTCCGTCGACGTAATTAGCCGTCAGCTCCGGGCGCCCGATCCGGTATTTACCGTAATGTCCGTGCAACACATTGGCCTTGTAGTTCGCCAGCAAGGCGAAGCGGCCCTGCGGATCCATTTCGATGTAGGGGCCGTTGAGTGCACCATCGATGTAGCTCATTATTTTTTCCGGCGCCTTACTGTCCTGATTGTAGGTCGTCCAGGTACCCTGTTTCAGGCCGTTGTGTACAAAACCGTACTCGATGATGTCACCGAGTGGATCGCGCTTCGTCGCCCGCTGCATATCGGAACCGGGAATGGGGGTGATTTCGTATTCCTGACCGTCTACGGCTACCGTTGCTACCGGCGCTTCAGCCGGTGCTGCTCCGTTTTGACAAGTAAAAAGGGTGAAGGCCAGGCAAAGAGAAAGAAGAATACGCATGACAGGTTTTTTGCAAAGTTAGCGGTCCGGTGATCGCCACAAAAATAGAACGGCAATATCTTAATCAAAAGGCGAATGGAGCGTGACCACTGGCGAAACAACTCGTCTTAAGACCGGAAACTGCCCGTCAGTAGCCCGGTTATTGTCTTTAACAGATGTTTAATTCCCCCACGTTTAGGGGGGGAATAAACACGTTTTGGGGGCTGAGGCAAGGTGGCCAAAAGCAAAATGTTAAGATTTTTCACGTTACACTTCTGGTCAGACCTCCACGTTTTTTATCCGAATCGGAGGAATTGCCTCCCTTTCTCCCACCAAAAAAGAGCCGATCGGCATTTTATTAACAGTTATTAAGGTTTTTCAGCTTTTGCTCGCCAGGCGCCTGCCAACCAGCGGGTTGAACAGCCTCTCTTTTTGCCGGTAAGGGGGCAACCACCTAAATTTGTTTTGTCAGTTGGTAATAACGTTTACGCACTGGCAACCGGAAATAAACACCGTTCCGTTTACTCCTTTTTTGCCCGTTAAGTATTGAGATTAGTATTCCAGATTAACTACTACCCGGAAGCTCCGGAAAATAAGTTATAAGCACCTTTACCCTTTTCGAAACCCTGCCTGAACCCATGTATCGTGTATAACCCTGAAGTTTTGCAATAAACCCTTTGCCCTTTTCCTATTCAGTGTACCCTTTTTGATATTGCTCTGAATTCACTACCCCGCATACTCCTGGTATAGCGGGGCTTTTTTTATGGGCGCGGCCGCAGGTGCAGCAATAGTTATTGGGGCAGACTT
Organism: Bacteroidia bacterium; assembly: GCA_030431945.1. Classification (GTDB taxonomy): domain Bacteria; phylum Bacteroidota; class Bacteroidia; order Chitinophagales; family Saprospiraceae; genus Neolewinella. The sequence goes on from JAUIIF010000027.1 coordinate 6,153, forward strand.
TGGGCAAAGACTGTTTTTTCCCCCTCCTTGCCGTACAGCGCGGCGCCTGCACCGGCGGCCGCGCCCGAACGTTACGCCAGGACCGCTAATGTCTACTGGTAGACATATGGACACCGGTAAGCCGACTAAATTTTCATTTCGCCGAAAAAATGTGCCCCACGCAAACGATTCTTGTTTCTTGTGGTTTCATTAAAACTTAACAAACCATTTGACCATGCAATACCTACTTCTGAAAAGAGGAAGTGCTCTGTTAACCTGCTGCTTACTGGCACTCGGGCTTTCCGCCCAAACAAACATTGACTTCACCAAATATACCCTGGACAACGGCCTCAAAGTTATTCTTCACCAGGACGCTACGGCCCCGATTGTAGCGGTCTCCATCATGTACGAGGTAGGGGGCAAAGACTCCTACGAGGGCCGGACCGGTTTCGCCCACTTCTTCGAGCACCTGCTCTTCGAGGGCAGCGAGAACATCAAGCGCGGAGAATACGCCAAGTACGTCGAAGACGCCGGCGGTGTCCTCAACGCAAATACGAGCCAGGACCGCACTTACTACTACGAACTCCTGCCCAGCAATCAACTGGAACTGGGGCTGTGGCTGGAAAGCGAGCGACTGCTGCACGCAGTCGTTGACCAGGAAGGCGTCGACACGCAGCGCGGCGTCGTCAAGGAAGAACGCCGCCAGCGAATGGACAACCAGCCGTACGGCAGCCTGCTGTACGAACTGTACCGCCACGGCTTCAAGCAACACCCTTACAAGGACCCCAACATCGGCTACATGGAGGACCTGAACAGCGCCGAAGCCGCCGATTATCAGCGTTTCTACAAAACCTACTACGTCCCTAACAATGCCGTTCTTTCCATTGCAGGCGACCTGGACATTGAGGCCACCAAGGCCTTGATCGAAAAGTACTTTGCCCCCATCCCCCGCGGAGCGGCACCGCCGCGCATAACGACCGTTGAACCACCGCTGGGTGGTGAAGTCCGGGACAGCATCTACGACGCCAAGGCTCCGCTGCCCGCGCTCGTCCTGGGCTACCGCACCCCCGAACGGAACAACCCCGACTATTACGCCATCAGTATGATGAACCAGGTGCTCAGCCGCGGCCAGAGCTCCCGCCTCAACAAAGCCCTGGTGGACGAGAAGCAACTCGCCGTGCAGGCGCTGTCCATCCCCAGCTTTACCGAAGGCCCCGGTCTGGCCATCGCCCTCATGATTGCTAAGCCGGGTGGCGACATCAAGGAACTGGAAATGGCCTTCAACAGCGAACTTGATCGCTTAAAAACCGAACTCATCCCGGAAAAAGAATTCCAGAAACTCCGCAATCAAATCGAAGCAAACGCTATTTCCGGCTACAGCACCATGGCCGGCATCGCCGAAAGCCTGGCGAACTACGAAATGTACCAGGGAGATGCTAACCTGATCAATACCGAGACCGAACGTTTCATGCAGGTAACCCGCGAAGACATTCGTCGCGTAGCCAAAGAGTACTACACCCTCGACAACCGGGTGACCCTGTACTGGATCCCGGGCGAAAAACCGGCCAAATAATCTGTGCGTAAGCTCCCCGGGCAGGGTAGTGAGACGGCTGGTCCGGTCGTCGCCGGGGCTTTCTCCGCCCGCACGCCTGGCTTTAATTCTAAAGAACCCGACTGTGTCACCACAGTCTTCAAAAAATAAAAAATGCAACGTTTATTTCTGGGCCTGATCGCCCTGCTTTTAGTCGCGGCCTGTTCCACGCCGCAGGCCACCGCCGATAAAATGGCCGGTAAACCAATGGAAAGTACCGCGCTGAATAAGGATGACTTTCGTGCAATGCCCCCGGAACCGGGGCCGGCGCCTACCATCCAACTCGGAGATTTTCAGGATTTCAAACTGGAGAACGGCCTGCAGGTCGTCCTGGTGGAAAACCACAAGCTCCCCCGCGTTAGCTATCAGCTATTTATCGATGTGCCGCCCCATATGGAGGGAGACTACGCCGGTACTTCCAGCCTGATGGGCAATATGCTCCGCCGGGCTACTTCCACCAAGTCCAAGGAAGAGCTCGATGAAGCCATCGACTTCATCGGTGCGACCCTGAACACCGGAGGAACCGGTGCTTTCGGCGCCACCATCAGTAAGTACAAAGAGACCTTGATGGAAATGATGGCCGAAGTCGTGCTCGATGCCCGCTTTCCGGAAGCAGAATTCGCGAAGGTAAAGTCTGAAGCGGAGGCCAATCTCCAGTCTGCCCTCAATAACCCCGGAGCAATTGCAAGCCGCCTCCAGAATGCCATTACGTACGGAAAAGATCACCCCTACGGTGAGTTGCTGACGGCCGAGACCCTCGAGAACATTACCCTGGACCAGGTTAAGGAATACTACGATACCTACTTCGTGCCCAACCGCAGTTACCTGGTAATGGTGGGTGACCTGACCCGCGCGGAGGCCGAGCAGTTGGCCAAAGATGCTTTCAGTGACTGGAAAGCCAAAGAAGTGACGGTCCCTGAATTCACCATGCCCAAACGCCCGGCTGGCGTTACCGTTAACTTCGTACCCCGTTCCGGCGCCGTTCAGTCAAACATTATCATTTCCCATCCGGTGGACGTTCAGCCGGGAACGAAAAAGGCGCTGCGGGCCGGTATTCTCAACCGTATTCTGGGTACTGGCTTCAATGGCCGTCTGAACCAGAACCTGCGGGAAGACAAAGCCTTCACCTACGGTGCCGGTTCCAGCATCAACAGCGACGAACTGGTGGGCAGCTTCAGCGCCAGCTCCGATGTGCGGAACGAGGTGACGGATTCTGCCGTCACGGAGTTCATGCTGGAACTGATGAAAATCAGTAGTGAACCCGTCACCCCGGATGAACTGAACCGCGCCAAAAGCCAGATTACCGGCTCCTTCGGCCGTGCGCTGGAGAGCCCCCAGCGGATCGCCAGCTACGCCCTGAACACCATTCGTTATGGCCTTGACCGCGATTACTACCCCACGTACCTGAAAAAGGTCGAAAGTTCAAGCGCCAATGACCTCCTGGAGGTCGGTCGTGAAATCATCACTCCCAAGCAGACGAACATCATCGTTGTCGGGGATAAAGCCGTGGCCGAAAAGTTGGCCGGATTTGCTACCAGCGGTAAAGTCAACTACTTCGACGTCAACGGTAATCCCCTTGACCTGGAAGAAATGGCGGCACCTACGGACCTGACCCCCGCCTCCGTCCTGCAAGGCTACCTGGAAGCCATTGGTGGTAAGGATGCAGTCATGAAAGTGGAAAACTACGCCTTTAAGATGAAGGGGACCATTCAGGGGCAGCCCCTGACCCAGACATTTTACAAGTCCGGAGGCGATAAATTCAGCAGCCAGACGATCGCAATGGGCATGACGCTGGCCGACCAGCGCTACAATGCCGGAAAGGCCTCCATCGTGGCGCAGGGACAAAACAGGCCACTGCCCCCGGAAGCACAGGCGGCAATGGCAGATCAGGCGAGCCTTTTCCCGGAAGTCGGCATGATGGCTTCGGTAGATGAATTGTCCGTTGAAGGCACCGAAATGATAGATGGTAAAAAGGCTGTTGTCCTTCTGCAAAAAACGCCGATGGGCGACGTCCGTCATTTCTACGATGCCGAGTCCATGCTGAAACTGCGTACGCAACAGAAGCAGGGAGGCCAGACCATTGATCTTAGTTACGGTGACTACCGGGAGGTCAACGGGGTGAAATTCCCCTTCTCCATGAAAATGGAGGGAATGATGCCGTTTGCCCTCGAATTGTCTACGGACGAAGTGAAGGTGAATACCGAGATTGATCCCAGCCTGTTTGAGATCAAGTAACTTTTGTCCTCTACCATTCTGACTTAGGGATAATAACAAGTAAGAAGCCCGGCCGTGCAACGTACACGGCCGGGCTTCTCTGTAGGCAGCTAAGACATCAGCTATCTCCCTAAGCCAAATTTTACGATGCAGTAAATCGCGCGTACCCCATCGCGCCAGCCAATCTTTTTCCCTTCCTCGTAGGTACGGCCGTAGTAACTGATGCCCACTTCATAAATACGGACATTTTTGACCCGGCTGATTTTAGCCGTCACTTCCGGCTCGAAACCAAAGCGCTTTTCCGTCAGCTGTAATCCTTTGATCATATCCGCCCGGAAGAGCTTGTAACAGGTTTCCATATCCGTCAGGTTCAGGTTCGTGAACATGTTGGAGAGCAGGGTGAGAAACTTGTTGCCGATGGTATGCCAGAAAAATAGAATTCGGTGGGGCTTGCTACCCTGAAAGCGGCTTCCGTAGACCACGTCGGCAAAACCGGCCAGGACTGGTTTCAGCAGGTCATTGTATTCTTCGGGGTCGTACTCGAGGTCAGCATCCTGAATAATGAGGTACTCGCCCGTAGCAGCGGCAATGCCAGTGTGCAGGGCGGCACCTTTGCCCTGGTTAACCGGGTGGGCAAAATACTGAATGTTCTGTGCCGGGTTCGCAGCGGCGTACCGCTGAATGGCTCCTTCGGTATCGTCCGAAGAGCAATCGTTGACGATAATTATTTCTTTTTCCAGGCCACCGATCAACTCTACGTCCCGCACTTTATCCAGGATGAGGTGGATGGTTCTTTCCTCGTTGTAGGCAGGAATTATGATGGAAAGTTTCTGGAAGTTCATCGGGGCTGGTTCTGGGCCGGGCCAAAGGTACGTTTTCAGGCGGGTCCGGAAATAAAAAACCCGCACCGGAGCATCTCCGGGCGGGTTGAATTACGCTTTCAGTAAGAAAAACTCGGCGTCAGCAGACAGACTTACTTCGCCTCGTTAAGCTGCTTGGCCAATTCGTTTACAATGGATTCGGCAGTACTGAAGTAGGTATAGACGGTACTGGCCTGGTCCGTAAGCTTTTTATCAGGATCAATCATTTCGGCCGTTGTCTTAAGTTTGCTCAACCAGGCGGTCGGCTCATTAAAACGTGCATCTTTTGCAATGGCGTTCAGGATCTCGGCAGTACTGACAAATGCCTTACGGGCGTAGTCGGCGTGCTGCAGACTCTTCCAGTCTTCGGTCAGTTTATTGGCGAGCATGGCCACCTTTTCTTTCTTGGCGGCAAAATCTTTCACGTCGATTCCTTCAGCGTAGGTCATTGCTTCCGCGGTGTTCAGAAGCTTCTGCAGCCCGGTAGAGGTGAACTGGTGGTCAAGTCCTACTTTTCCGTCAATGTTGACACGGTTCCAGTTGTTAAAATCGTCAATTTCGTACTGGTAGGTAACGTAGCTGGGCACCAAAAAAGTGAGTTTTGGCATCCGCTCCATCAACAGGGTACGCTTGGCGCGGCGGTTGTACATGTCTTCATTAGCGAAGAACCGGAGGGCCTTCATGGGGGTAATGGCGTCTTCAAGACGATCAAAGTAATCTTTGCGCATCTCCATTTCGGCAATGTCAATTTCCCAGTAATTTTCGATGAAGTCGCCCGTTTCGTTCATCTCGTCTTTAGCGGTGTCATCTTCCTTCATCTCATCGGCGTACGCTTCTACGAGGGAGCGACGACGTTCCATCAGGCGTTCCTTGGCGTTGGTGTAGGCCATCAGGATCGTGGTGAATTCCTTGGTTTCCTTTTCCGTCAGGTTCAGGCTGTTGATGGCCTGGGCCCGGGCGGCGACGAAGACCTGCTTTTCCATCATCCGGTCGTAATCTTCGGCGGTGACTTCAACGTTGCTGCCGCGATCGGTAGCTTTTTTGGTCATTTCCTGGGCGTAAGTGGTAAGGCTCAGTGCTGAAAACAGCAGGAGCATTGCGAAAAACTTTTTCATAATTTTAGTTGGTTTAATCTAATGCAAATAATAGCGGGCGGTACTAACCGCCTTTGCTATTGTAACGGGAGTGGGGTGGGGGCGTGTTCGTTATGCCTTCATTTTTATCCGGAGAGCCTGGGTGATTCCGCGAGCCTGAGGGGGCAGGGAAGGAAGGTTTTTAGGGCGCGGTCGCAGGTGCAAAAAAAATAGCCGTTAAGCAGGCTGGGAAATAAAAAAAGCACCCCCACCAAACTGGTGAGGGTGCAAACAGATAGGATCTGAACAGGGAATAAAATCTTATCAGGGAATCAGGCCCAGCAGCGTGAAATTGGCGCTGGTGGTGCTGGCGGCAGCTACGCTCAGGCTGCCCAGGTTGAGCCCCAGGGTGGCGTCCAGCCGGAATTCTCCCTTTACGGAGACTTCACCGTCGTTGTCGTCATCCTCAAAGGCCACGGCTACCAGCTCGTAGTTGCCGGCTTCCAGGAAGTTGAACTGGTAGTCGCCGGTGCTGGAAAGGCGGGTGCTGGCGATGGCATTCAGGAACAGCTCGTCGTCATCAGCCCCTTCAGCTTCGCTGGAGGAGTAAGTACCGGCGGCGTAAGCGAAGATCACGACCTCAGCGTTTTCGCCGGAGCTATTGGTCACGTTGCCCGTAAGCGTTCCGGTAGTCGATTTTTCTACGAACCGCAGGCTGCTTTCCAGCCGGTTTTCGGCGGCGAAGGCGTAAGGGGTAGCCGCCTGCTCACCGCGGCGGAGAGCCTTGCGTAAGTCGAAGTCGATCACGGCATTGAAGTTACCGCCCTGCGCCAGTTCGAAGCCGGAATTGGCGGCCCGGAGGGCGCCGTCACCGGCAACGTCGAGGGCAACTTTGGCATTGTCCGTGGTCATTACGTAACAGCCCGGGCTGTTACCGGCAGCGTCGGTGGCATCGTCCAGGACGATTTCCACATTGCTGTAGGCTTTGGCCTCCAGGTCCGCCGCTACGAGCATTTCCGTTACGCCGTTCTGCAGCGCTGAAAGCTCTACGGTCGTTTTACTGAAGCCGGATACCGATTGGCCGTCAACCTTAACGTCCGCTACGGTCACGAATACGGCCGCTACGTTCGGGTCATCTACCGGCGCGTCGGTGAGCTCTACGGAGAAGCGACCATTACCGGTGGTTGTGGTGATGTCATCGTCTTCACAGGAGAAGACAAACAGGGAGAGGGTGAGCAGCGCGAGTACGCGCGTCAATTGCTGGAAAAAAATCATACTGATTTGGATTCGTGGGATTAGTGAAAAAGGTTGGTTTCTAAAAAGTGGCCGCCGTGCAAGGCGGCCTTTTTATACACTGGGATTCACTTTCGAGGGTCTAAAACGAGTTTTGAAGTAGGTTATTATGCGGCTACATACGAAAAGGGAAAGGGGATGGATTTGGGGAGAAGGGTAAAATTTTATTTTTTTAACGGACCAGGCGGCGGGCCTGTTCGTTAAATTCTTCCGTTAAATACCAGCTTTAACGTTCGCAGGGCCCGGGTCTGCTCCTTTATCCCGATCCTTGCACCGGCGCCCGCGCCCCCACGAAAGATTAAGCAGGTGAACTCAACCAAAGTCAGTTGCCATTTGTCTTTCTCCGAAGCTTTTGACTATGATTATGCCCAACCGCACTCGTGCCCAGGAATCCCGCACCGCCGTTCAGCGTCTTTATATTGCTATGCGCCACCTCCTCATCCGGGGCAGCTACAAGCCCGGGGGCATGAGTGGAAAAACGCTGATGGATAACCTGATGATTCTCCGCCCGGAGATTTACGGCTCCATTGCCGATGAAGAAAAGGTGGAGCTCAATGGCTTGCACTATGTCTTCAACCGCCTGCCCCAGGGCATCGAGGAATGCAGATTCGTTAAACTCATCAGCCGGGAGGGCTACGAAAACAGCCACTTCGAACCCATCATCGCCCCGGCCCGGCGGCGCAGTGCCTACCGGATTGATGAAGATGAGATGTACATCGAAATGACCCGCGGGCGCTCCGATATTTATGACATCCTGACGCACCTTACTTTCCTCTACGCGGAAGCGTCCAAGATTTACCAGAACAGCCTGGACAACAAGGGCCGGCCCAAGCGGGAGTGGGGCCTGCTGGAAGCCATGGTAACCGAGGAGCAAGGGGCTGACTTCAAAATCGAAACAGCCTACACCTACCTGAGTACCCTGCTGGGGCGCACCTACGATGAAGTGGTCGCCGCCTGCAAGCGCTTTGCTGCCGGCAAGCAGACCAACTCCCTGTTCCACATTACCTACTGGCTGGGCCGTAAGGCAAAAGAAGAGGCCGAACAGGAGATGGACCGGGAGATCAGCTTCAGCAGCAGCCTGCGGGAAACGACCGGTCACCACTATTACGGAGAGCAGTGGGCCGTAAACATCAAGGAAGTATTGCTGGACCGGAAGCTGATTGAACGGCCGATCCACATTATCAGCGCCAACCTGCACAGCGTGGTCAACAGCCTCTTCGGCGCTGCCGCCCTGGCCCCCAAGCTGAAGAAGCACCGCGGACTCTTCGAGTTTGCCCGCGCCATGAGCCAGGCCGAATACAAGCACCTGCGTCCGGAAGTATTTAAAGCCGCCCGAAAGAACGGGATGATGGAAATAGCGGACACCAGTGGCACCAACCTGGGGGTACAGATTTTGGATACGGCACAGTTTGACCCCAAAATGATTGCGCCGGAACTGAATTTTCAACCGGCTAAAAATCCGGACCAGGCCCCGGTTATCCTGGTCATGGACTATGCCTTCGGGGAGCAGGCCTACGAAAGTATGGATGAATTACTCCGCCCGTACCACGACCCGGTGACCGGGCGGGTGTACGACATGCCCGTGGAAAGCATCAACATTATGGGCAAGGCCGGTATCCTGGAAGGCCAGAAGGGCGACATTATGGTCCCCGACGCCCACATCTTTGAGGGCACTGCGGATAATTACCCTTTCCGCAACACCTTCGTAAAGGAAGATTTCGAAGGGGAGGGGGTCAATGTCTTCGCCGGCCCAATGGTGACCGTACTGGGGACCAGCCTGCAGAATATCCCTATTCTGGACTATTTCCTGACCAGCAGCTGGCGGGCCGCAGGCCTGGAAATGGAAGGCGCCCACTACCAAAAGGCCATCCAGGCGGCCACGCATATCCGTAAATCCGTAAATCCGGACCTGAAGCTCCGGTACGCCTACTACGCCAGCGATAACCCCCTGGTGACCGGCCACACGCTCGCCTCCGGCTCGCTGGGCGTCGACGGGGTTAAACCCACTTATCTCATTACCGTGCGGATGCTGGAAGGGATCCTCGGCGGGTAACACCCGCCGTCAGTCTTCTCCTACAGGTACACCCACCGCTGTTCTTCGTGGCTCTTGATGATGGCGTCACAGATCACCAGTTCGCGCAGGCCATCTTCAAAGTTGGCGTACAGCGTCGGCTCCTGCTCGGCAGCACCGGCAAGAATGGCATCGTAGAAAGCCCGGAAGCATTGCTTGAAGGTATCGGGGAAACCTTCGTTGTGGCCCCCGGGGTAGTTGACGAAAGGACCGGGCAGGCCGGTGAGCAGCGCCGGGTCTTTCTGGAGAAACTCACTGGGTCGGTCCCGCCGACCAATGAGCAGCTCATTGGGGCGTTCGCTGTTGAATTCGTAGGCTGCATCGGCGGTGGCAATATCGTACGTCAACCGGTTCTTATGGCCGGCACTAACCTGGGTGACGAAGAGCTGGCCCTTGGCCCCACCCTTGAATTTCAGGAGAATGCTGGCACAGTCATCAGTGGTAATTTCAATGGATTCCAGGTCTTCGTCCCGCAGCTTTTCGTTGTTAAACGAACTTACTTCCCCTTTGGGTCGACGGCGGGTTTTGTGGACCGTGGTCAGGTCCGCCAGTACGGCTTCGACTTCCAGCCCGGTGGTGAAGTGCACCAGGTCCAGCCAGTGGGTACCAATGTCAGAAACGGCCCGCAGGGCACCCCCCTGATCCGCCAGCACCCGCCAGTTGTAGTCGGTGTCGTACAGCAGCCAGTCTTGCTGGTACCCGCCGACTACCGAGAAAATCTGGGCGCCACCTTCGGCGAGGCGCTTCTTTACTTCCAAATTCATGGGGTAGAAGCGGAGGTTGTAGTTTACCCCGGCCTTCAGGTCGTGCTGTGCGGCCAGTTCCACGAGCTCCTTCCCCTGTTCGGAGGTCATCGCCAGCGGCTTTTCACACATGACGTGCTTACCCGCAGCCAGCACTTGCTTGACCATGGGGTAGTGCAGTACGTTAGGAACGGCGAGGTGGATGACGTCCAGTTCGTCATCTTCCAGCATGGCCTCGAAGTTGGGGTAGGCATGATCGAGATTAAGCTGCTGACGTGCTTCCTCCGCCAGAGCAAGGGTGGCGCTGGAGATGCCCTTGACGTGTACGCCCAAGCGGCGCAAACCTTCAACGTGAACGGGGCCAATAAATCCGGTACCGGCCACGCCGGCAGTAATTGAACTGTACATGAATCGATGAACTTAGGTATAAATGGGCGGTAAGCTAATCAGATTTAGGTAGACTAGCCGTATGGCCCCCGGACGGAATTACCCCTTAACTACGATCTATTCGCCTGGTATTTCCTGCGCCAGCGGCGGAAAAGCCAGATGAGTACTGGTGTCAGCAACAGTAAAGGCCAGATGGCGACCAGCCCCAGGATCAGCTCCTGGACCAACTCCCAGCCCGTCGCGAGGCTATCGCCCAGTTTACTGCCAAAGCTGCGGGTGTACGTGACGCCGGCATCCCGGTATTCAATGGTTTCGTACAGGTTGAGTTCCAGGGTAGAGAGGGAAACCTGATCACGCAGGTAGCGCAGTTGGCCCTCCTTCGCTTCGATCTCTTCCGTGATGACCCTGATTTTTTCTTCTGCATTCAGAATGTCTTCTACCTTCTGGGCCCGGTTGCGGAGAATTTCTACGTAGCGGTCCCGAACGTCGCGCTTGGTCTGTAGCCGGGATTCGAGGTCGAGCCACTGGGCCGTTACGTTGCGACTATCGAGGTTTTGGTAGTCGATCTGTTCGGCTATTTCCGGGATGTAGCCCAGGGTGCTGCTCAGCTGCCCGGCGGGCAGCCGGATGGTCAATGCTGCACTGTGTTCGTAGTTGGAGTTGTTGCGGTGCTGGCTGGAAATGAAGCCCCCACTCGCGATGATCTGGCGGGTAACCCGGGCCAGGGCTGTATCCAGTTGGGCCACCCGGGCACGTACGTTGGCGGTGTAAATTATTTTTTGCTGGGCCTGGGGGGCGTCGGAGGACTGCCCCGTCGTACTGGGAATGGGGGCTTCCTGGTCCAGGTCGCTGCCACCGTCGTCCCGGTATTCATCACCAGCTTCAGTCGGGGCGTAGGAGGCTTCCGTACTGTATTTTTCCATACCGGCGTCTCCGGCACAGGCAAC
>JAUIIF010000607.1 GCA_030431945.1 Bacteroidia bacterium
GGCGTCGGCGTTCATCTTCTGACCGTTGATTTCGTCGAGGGCATGTGTATGGAACAGGAAACCTTTACTTACACCGTTCTGGAAAAGCCGACGAGTGACTTTGAGGTCAATGGCCTGACGACGGGCATCGAAGTCTGCGTAGGAGAGGTGTTTACGGTCGCTTACACGGGGTCCGTTACGGCCGCTACGGCCGTCAGGGACACGGTTATTTTCTGCTGGGATTACCCGGACATTGTGCCGGAACCCGTCGATACCATCGGTTTTCAGACCTATACCTGCCGCTTCACTGAGCCCGGACCTTTCCGGATCTGCCTGGTCGTCAAGCAGGATGGTTGCCCGAGCGATACGACCTACGTGGACGGTATCTGCTACCTGCCTTTTGATCCTCCTGCGGTTAGTTGTACCGCTACGGACCTGAACAGTGTGACGTTCTCCTGGCCCGCTGTGGGCAATACGGAAGGCTACTCCGTCATCCGTGATGGAGGAATGGCCAGCACCACCTTTGCCACGGAAGTAACCTATACCGGCCTGCTGCCCGGCCAGCAGGTGGACGTAGAAGTATTTGCTAACGACAGTGGACCTTGTGGGGATAGCGGCTCCATCGGGGTAGTCAGCTGTTCGGCGGACCCCTGTCCGCCGCTGGATGCGGATTTATCCACCATTCCGAGCCAGGTCTGTATTCTTGACGGGACGGAATCTGTCAGCCTGACCGAAATTTTGGTCAACGGTGGCACGGGTAACGGCACGTACACCTTCAGTGGTACCGGCGTATCCCGGGATACCTTCTTCGCGGCGACCGTCCCGCACGACGAAGCCGGAACAACTTACACGATTAGTCTGGACTACGAAGAAGAAGGACCTTGTCCGTATTCCACCACCTTCGACGTTACGGTATTTGCCCGCCCGACGGCTTTCTTTACTGACCCCGGAGCACAGTGTGTCGGCGATACATTTAATGTCCTGATCGGCAGCACAAACTTCGTGGCGGATGCTGATATCCTTAGCGATTTTGATGGTGCCACCATCATCCCGGATGGAGACCCCACTGACAACTCCTACCAGTTGGTTTTTGATGCTGCCGGCGTTTACAACCTTACGGCAACGGTGACGAGCAACATCAGTGGCTGTCCGAGTGAGGAAGCCACCCTGAGCATTGAGGTTTTTGCTCCTCTGGCGGACCCCGTTGTGACCTGTGTCTCTCCGGGACTGGAAACGGTCACCTTTGACTGGGCAGCAGTACCGGGCGCTACGGGCTACGTATTCCGCGGAGAAGACGGTACCGTCGTTTCCTTAACGGACCTCGAAACTGAGCATACCGTTACGGGGCTGATGCCGGGGCAGACCTTTACCGGTACGCTCGAAGCCCAGGGGGATGCACCCTGTGGAAGCGGTAACCCCGTGCCCGTTAGTTGTACTACGCTGGATTGTCCCGCAGGAACCGTCCAGGCCGATACCCCGCCGACGGACATCTGTCTTGATGGCACTCAAAGCGCCTTCCTGCTGCAGGCGAGTCTTACCGTCGGTACGTTCAACGGGCCCGTAACTTGGTCGGGCACCGGCGTGGTGGACAACCTGGACGGCACCTACAGCTTTGATCCGGCAGGTTTGCCGGCAGGGGACTACGTCCTTACGGTTGCTTATGACGGTCCTTCTACCTGTGACTCCGATGATCAGGTGACCATCACCCTTTACGACCTGCCCACGGTAACCCTGAGTCCTACCCCCGCACAGTTGTGCGTGGGGCAGACCATGACCGTTGCCTTTACCGGAACGGCAGCTCCCGGAGCGGCGTTTGCCTGGAATTTTGGCGATGCGACGGTAACTGATCTCGGCGGGGAGTCTTACGAACTTACCTGGACAACGGCCGGCACGAAGGGCGTATCCCTCGTCGTTACGGACAACTGCGTCGACAGTACCCGCTTTACGGTAGTCGTTGATCCAGTCCTCGCTACCCCGGCACCTACGTGTACCCAGCAGGACCTTGACGCCGTCGTCTTTACCTGGCCGGCAGTGCCGGGCGCAACTGGCTACGAGATCAGCGTAAACGGCGGCATGCCGCAAGCACAAACGGACACGATGGTACGGGTCCCCGACCTTGCCTTTGGCGAAAACGTAAGCCTGACGGTAACCGCCCTGCGCACCGGGACGACCTGTAACGAAAGCCAGGCAAGTGCGGTCGTAAACTGTGCCGCCAGGGTTTGCCCTACCGTCACCTTTGCACCTGCGGCCGCGCAAACTGCGTTTTGTGCCGATGAAACAAACAGCGTTACCCTGGAAGACAACCTCGCCGGAGACGACGGGACGGGTACCCTGACCTGGACCGGACCAGGAGTCGTTGACAATGGCGGTACGTTCAGCTTTGACCCAACGCTGGTCGGCGTTGGGCAGCACCGCCTGTACGTGACCTACGTACAGGAAGCACTGTGTTCGTACACGGACAGCCTGGAGGTAGAAATCTTTCCACTGCCCACGGTGGCCTTCAACACCATCCCCAGCCAACTGTGTGAAGGGGAGGAATTCAATGTCTTCTTTACCGGAACTGCTGCGGATGACGCTACCTACACCTGGGATTTTGACGGAGCCGTAGTGACAGACCTCGGTAACGAAAGCTACCTGCTGCGCTGGGATACCCCCGGAACGAAAACCGTAACCTTGCGGGTGGAAGATGAATGCGTGGCGTCGGACAGTTTCATGATCCCCGTTACGCCTACGCTCGCGGCACCGGTGCCCACCTGTGCCCGGCAAGACCTGGACGGAGTTCTCTTCGAATGGGCGCCGGTCGCTGCCGCCACCGTCGGCTACCGCGTAAGTATTAATGGCGGTGCCTTCAGCACGCCCCAGACCATGACGTCTTTCTACGCGAGCGGCCTCGATTTCGGGGAAAACGTAACGATCAGTGTAATTGCGGTACGGGATAATACCACCTGTAACGAAAGTGCCCCGAGCGCTGCCGTAGCTTGTGCCGCCCGCGTTTGTCCTCCGGTAACGATGGCACCCGCTGCTGCGCAGACATCGTTCTGTGCGGATGAAACCGGAAGCGTTATGCTGAGTGCTAACCTTAGTGGTGACGATGGTACGGGTACTACTTCCTGGACCGGCAACGGAGTAGTCGGCAATGGCAGCACCTTCGCCTTTGATCCGCAGGCTGCCG
>JAUIIF010000608.1 GCA_030431945.1 Bacteroidia bacterium
CCACCGTAGGAAAAGAGAGCCACTTGGCTTGCCATTCTTCCGGGACTTGCGGAGGGCTTAATGCCGGTACTGTTTGCTCCGTACAGCTGAGTAGCAGCAACGTAAAAAACAGGAGATAATGGCGCAGGGGTGAGAAGGAAATGGTCATGGTACCGGCTTTAGTCTATTGGAAAGGTAAAAACATAGCTGCCCGAGCCGACGGCTATGGCCGTCCGCTCCCCCTGGGCCCGGGTATTTTTCACGCGCTTGCCGCCTTCGCGCAATTGCTGCGGATCGCTGACCGGCAGGAGGACTTCAGCCGTTACGTTAGCGGGTACCGTGAGGCGGAAGGTTACTTCGTCTCCTTGCCATTCCCACGCAGAGCTGATGGTACCGTTGATGCTTCGGTAGCTTCCTGCCAGCTGGTTCATTTCCCGGCTGATCGCTGGCTGAATCCGTAATTGCCGGTAGCCGGGCCCTTGCGTTTCCAGGCCGAGTGCATGCACGAACATCCACTCCGCCACGGCCCCGAGGGAATAGTGGCTGAAGGAGTTCATCGCGGCATTAATTGCGTTGTTACTGTCACTGTCCCGCGTAAAGCTGTTCCAGCGTTCCCAGACGGAGGTACTACCGTTTACTACCGAGAAGCCCCAACTTGGGTATTCCGTTTGCTGAAACAGGCGGTAGGCCAGGTCGTGGTAGCCATAGTTGGCCAGCACCAGCATGATGTGTTTAGTGCCGAGAAAACCAGTGGTGAACTTATCGCCGTTACCGGAGATCAGCGCCGCCAGGCGGGCGGCGCCCTGCGCCGCCAGTTCGTCGGGGTACAGACCGAAGTACAACAGCAGGGCGTAGGAAGTCTGGGTATCCTCAGTGGTGTGGCCGTTGGGTTGCAGATACTTCCTGGCTACCGCCTGCCGGATGTTCTGGTACGTGGCGGCGTACGCCGCGGCTTCCTGCGGTTTGCCCAGGGCAGTAGCCATTTCGGCCATCAATTTGGCATCGTAGCCGTAATAAACGGCGGCAATAAAATCCTTACTCGTGGCTTTACCTGCGTTGAGCCAGTCGCCGTAATTATTCCCCGTAGCGGGCCGGAGGAAGCCGTCGCTTTCTTCGGCCTGATACGCCATGAATTTTTCCATTCCCGCCCAGGCGCGCTGCAGTATCCGGGTGTCCCCGTAGACGTTGTACATGGTGTAGGGCACGATGATCCCGGCGTCCATCCAGGCCGGAGAGTGCATATTGGGCCGGGAATAGGGGAAGGGGGCAAAGTTGGGGTAGGCCCCGTACCAGAGCTGGCTGTCGTCGAGATCAATCAGCCACTTCGTGAAGAAGGCGGCCACGTCGGCATTGAAGGTGGCCGAGCGGGCGAAGATCTGGGCGTCACCCGTCCAGCCCAGCCGCTCGTCGCGCTGCGGGCAGTCCGTAGGGATTTCGAAAAAGTTGGCGCTTTGGGTCGTCTTGATGTTTTCGTACAGTTGGTCGTTGAGCGGGTTGGCGCTGGCAAACGTACTGGCGTCGGTAGCAATGGAACTGAGGACGATGCCCGTGACGGCGTCCAGGGCCGGCCTGGCCGGCAAGCCGGTCACCTCCACGTACTGAAAGCCGTGGTAGGTAAACCGTGGTTGCCACGTTTCCTCCCCATCCCCTTTCGTGACGTAAAAATCAGTGGCCCGGGCGCGGCGTAGGTTGGCCGTCAGAATGTTACCATCCGCCTGCAGGATTTCCCCGTACCGGATCCGGATTTCCGTACCGGCGGGTGCCGTGAATTTGAAGTCAGCGATTCCCGCAAAATTTTTCCCCAGGTCAAAAACGTAGACCCCCGGTGCCGGTTCCGTAAGTTTTTTAGCCGGCAGGCGCTCCCGCTCCGTGATGAGGGTACCGGGGTACGCTGCTATTTTACCAAAGGAGCTGTGGTAAGGGCGGGGCTTTTTCCAGCCGGCATCATTATAGCCGGGGGCATCCCAGCCCGGGTGTTCCAGGCGGGCATCGTAGCGTTCGCCCATCAACAGGTCGGCTTCCCGGATGGGGCCTTCGTTGGCGGACCAGTCGCGGCCGGAGGCAATCGTCTCCGTCGTTCCGTCCGTATATTCAATAACGAGTTGGCCGAGAAAACTGGGGTTGACACCGTAGAACTCCCGGACCCGGTCCTGACGGGTCAGGAGTGCGTAGCCCAGGTAGCCGGCGTACCACCCGTCGGAGAGGATGGCACCGATGACGTTTTCGCCGGCGGTAAGCTGGTCCGTCACGTCAAAAGCCTGATAATAGAGCCGCTTGCGGTAGTCCGTCCACCCGGGCAGCAGAAATTTATCCCCGACCTTGGCACCGTTAAGGCGGAGCTCGTACAGGCCACGGGCGGTGGCATAGACCATGGCCCGTTGTACTTTTTTCTCCAGCCGGAAGCTTTTCCGCAAGTAGCGGGCCGGCGGCAGGTAAAGGTCGCGGTATTTATCCGTCTTGTCGTAGCCGACGTCCAGGCCAATAAATTCTCCCTGCCAATCCGCAAACCTGGTCAGTCCGCGGGTGAAGTGGGCGGCGGGGGACCAGGCGGAGGGCCGGTCGTTTTCATCCCAACTTCTGACGCGCCAGTGGTACCGGTGCCCGCCGGCCAGGGGCGGGCCGGCGTATTCCAACTGGTTGGTGGCCGTGCCGGCTACCTTGCCGGTGTCCCATACATCCCCCTGGCCCTGCTGCGCCAGGGCGGCCGTGGAACTGACGATGATCCGGTAGGCCGTTTGTGCCCGATCCCGCCCTTCGCCTTCCAGGTACCAGCTGAAGCGGGGGTGCGCCACGTCCAGCGCCAGCGGATTTTCCAGGTACTCCACCCGGGGCTGCAGTACGGTCAGGGCAGTTTGGGCGCGGACGCAGGTGCACAGGAAGGTAAGGAGGAGCAGGGGGAGGAACTTCCGGAGATTTAACATGCAGGAGTGTTTTGCTTGATCAGTTACTGACGAGCAAAATAGGGACCGGCAAAGGTGGGGGGTGTCCTGTGCCTTCGGGGTGGGGCAACGGGTTGGGGAAAAAGGAGAGTCTAAACGCTGATATTCCATTTAGCTAGACTCGTGGTGGTGTAGATGGATAAACAACGAAGAAAATCCCTTACCAGACGGCTTCAGCCAAATAAGGGTGGCGAGATAATTGGCCGACACGAAAACAGAAC